>CAZRPQ010000065.1:0-9089 GCA_964601725.1 uncultured Salinivenus sp.
CGTTCTGATCGTCGACGACAACGCCGACGTGCGGCGCTACGTGGCGTCGGTGCTGCACGGCGACCTCTGGAAGGGCAACTACATGGTGACGGCGGTCGGCGATCCGGCGCTCATCGACCCCGCCACGTACTATGGCCACCGCGAGGCCGACCTGGCCATGACGGAGCTCTTCGGGGGGTACGACGACGCGTTCTACGACGCGTACCGGGCGGCGTGGGCGCTGGAGCCCGACTACGAGACGCGCCGCGAGGTCTACAATCTCTACCATCTCATCAACCACCTCAATCTCTTCGGCGGCGGGTACGCGGGGCGCGTCGAGCAGACGCTTCGGCCGTTTGCGTGAAAAGCTCCGAACGAGGGAGCAGGTCACGGGGAATGGGCTCCCATCGCCGCCTCCGCGCCGAGCAACGCCCGCCACGAGGCGTCGCCCCAGCGGGCTGGCGCGTAGGTCCGGATCCACCGGCGGTCGATCCAGTGCTTGAGGCGCAAGAGCCACGGATGGGCCGCCCACAGGGGGCCGGCGGTCCAGAGACCACGCCGCTCGCCCGTGGAGAGAACGAGGGGGGCGAGCGGATACGGGCGGAAGGCCGTCAGGTCGTCCGGGCGAGGCACTGACCCGCCCGCCTCGAGACGCCGGAGCGTGCGGTCCAGATTGTCCCTTAGGTCCGAGCCCTGCTTCACGGCGTGCACGCCCACGTTGTCGAGGTCGGCGTCCAGGAGCGTTGCGCAGTCTCCCGCGGCGAAGATGCGGGGATGCGTCGGCGTGCGTAGCTCAGGGGTCACGTGCAAAAAGCCGCGGTCGTCGGTGGGCAGGCTGCTGTCTCGGAGGAAGGACGGGCCGACCGTGCCGGTCGCCCAGAGCACGGCCTCCGCCCGGAGCGCCGCGGGATCGTCCCTTTGAGTTTCCATTCGTACCTCTGTGGGGCCCTCACCGTCAGTGACGGACTGAACCGTGGTCCCGCTACGGATCGAGACGCCTCGTCGCCGAAGGTGCTCCGTGGCGTAGGCGCGCATGCCCTCGGGGAAGCCCGGAAGGAGGTGGGAATCCTGCTCGACGATCGTCAGATCCAGATCGCCGAGCCGTCCCGCTCCTCGAAACCGACCCGTCAGGTTGAGGGCGATCTCCACCCCCGCTGCGCCCCCACCCACGATGACGAGACGGAGCGAGGCCGCGGCATTTGCCAGAACCCGTTCGACCTGAGGGACGAGATTGCGGATTCGATAGATCGGCTTGGTCGCCACCGCCCCGTCCGGAACGGCCGGGTTTACGCCGCCCACGTCCACGGCCAGCACGTCGAACGGATGCTCCACGCCGCTCTCGGTCGTGACGACCCGGTTCTCAGGGTCGAGGTTCGTCGCCGGCTCCTGCACGAAATTCACACCGGCCTGCCGCGACAGGCGGGCGAGGTCGATGCGGATCTCTTCCTCCGCGTACACGCCCCCCAGGTACTCGGGCACCATGCCGGAGTAGTAGAGCCACCGTTGCGGGTCGACAAGGGTCACTTCCACCTCCGTCCACGACTGGGTGCGCAACAGGCTGGGGAGCATCGCGTGTCCCCCGCCGAGGAGCACGAGCCGGAGTGGAGAAGCCATAGAGATGGAGTCTAATGGGGGGAGTGCAGATGAATTCGGAGCGCGCACGGCCCGGAGGACCCGGGCGGCGACGCGACTCAGGGGGCGAACACCGTTATGGTGCACCAAAGACGGTGTGTTCAGTGCGCGCTACCGTTCGGGCTATGGGGTTTGGGGACTGGATTCTGTGCGGGTCGAAAGCCCGAACGGCATGTACAGCGGGCAGGAACCGACGAAGCTGGTTAGGAGAAACGCGATCGCAATCACGCCCAGGATGAGAGCGGTTGTCCCGCCAATCTGTCCGGTGGCGTACAGTACGCCCACGGCAACGGCGGCGAGCGTACGAAGGATTCGGTCGAAGGAACCCATGTTTTTGATCATGGCAGCCTGTGGATGTTGGGAATGGGAGCAGAGAATGCAAGGAGCCCGGCCCGCTGGTCAACCGGCGCGGGTCGCTTGCGGCCGGGCGAGAAGGCCGGGCGGGAAATTGAATGTGAGTGATCGATCACTCACGCGCTATTCTCAACGGACCGATACGAATGGTGGTTCCGGAAAGACAGTCTTTCCGTACCGGACGTCCTTCAGGCAAACTTGAACTTCCAACGAACCACAGAACACCCCGCGAGGTCGGCCATAGCACTGGTGTGAGTGATCAATCACTCACAACCTCCCCAAAGACTCTTTCCGCACTGTCCTTTCGTGTCCATGCCGACATACGTTTACCGCCGCGAGGACGGAACCACGTTCGAGACGCAGCAGCGAATTGCCGAAGATCCGCTGGAGACGTGTCCCGAGACCGGCCAGCCGGTCGAACGCATCATCACGGGCAGCCCCGGAATCATTACCGATTCCGCACCCGAGGCGGGCGACGAGCGTTCCGAAGCGGCGCAGCCGCCTACGTGCTCCGGTCCGCCATGTGGACTGTAGCGATGCCCTGGACCCCGACTCTCCTCTCGGGGCATCGTAGTCTTTGGCGGTCAGTCCCGTGCGCCGCCTTCACCAACCCCACAACGTCATGACGAAGCGAGACGCCATTTGTGAGGCCGCCCTCGAGCTCTTCGCTGAGAAGGGAATTGAGGCCACCACTACGCGCGAAATTGCGGACCGGGCCGGGGCTGCCGAGGGCACGCTGTATCGTCATTTTGAAGGCAAGGACGATCTGGCCGTATGGCTCTACCGTCGCTGTACCAAGGACCTTCAGGGACAGCTTGCCGAGGCGGTGGAGCAGACCTCGACGCCGGAAGCACGTTTAGAAATGCTCATCCGTGGAGTGTTCGACTTCTTTGCGAGCCAGCCCACGTCCTGTTCGTACCTGCTCGCGACCCGGCAGATAGAAATGGTGGACGGGGAGTCTTCCGAACAGGCAGTGCCTCCGATGCAATTCTTCGTCGATGTCCTCGACGCCGGGAGAGCACAGGGGGCGTTCCGTGACACGTCGCCTCGCCTCGTCGCCGGATGGGTGTTGTCGATGATTCAGCGGACCGTTCTCTTCTTCAAAGAGGAGACGCTGGAGATGAGCGAGCAAGGGGCAATTGATCGCACGGTCGACGCCGCCCTTCGGCTCGTTGAGGCCCCTGTCAACTGAAATTCGTTGCTCCTCGCCCACATCTCAATTCAACTGATCGCCAATGATTTTCTCAGCGGTGAGTGATCAGTCACTCACAACTTGTTTGCAATTTCTTCTCGGGTTCGTTCTGCTCGGGATGATGGTCCCATCAGTGGCCCCAGCCCAGGTACCCTCGGACGACGGGGCGTCCGTTCTGCGGCTGTCGGTCGACGAGGCGCTGAGCCGCGCCCGCGACGAGAGCTACACGGTACGCTCGGCCGAGGCCCGGAGCGGGGCCGCAAGAGCGCGTAAGCGCCAGTCGCTCGGCGTCTTCCTCCCGCAGATTACGCTCTCCGAGCGGGGGATGGCAACCACCGATCCGGTCAACGCCTTCGGGTTCAAACTGAAGCAGGAGCGCTTCACCGAACAGGACTTCGCGGTTGGATCGCTTAATGATCCGGATCGGGTCGATCATTTCGCCACGCAGGTGGAGGTGCGCCAGCCGATCTTGAATCTCGACGGCATCTTCGAGCGGCGGGCGGCGAGCGACGCGGCCCGGGCTGCCTCGAAGAAGACCGAGCGCACGCGGACGCGGGTCGCGTTTCGGGTTAAGAAAGGATACTACGGCCTCCTGCTCGCCGAGCGCCGGGTGGCGGTCATCGATTCGGCCCTCAAGGCTGCCCGGGCCAACCGGGACCAGGCCCAGGCCCTTTACGACGAAGGGATTATCAACGAAGCCGATCGGCTGGCGGCCGAAGTGCGGGTGTCGGAGCTGGAGAGCAAGCGCACGGACGCGGCGGCGGCGCGCCGCAACGCCGGGGACCAGCTTCGATTTTTGCTCGGCATTGACGAGGACGTTCAGATTGAGCCGACGGACTCCCTGACGCTCGAACAGGCGACGGTCGGATCGATCTCTGTGCGAAGCGTAAACCAGCGGCGGTCGGACATGCAGGCCCTTCGTCGTCGGGCCGACGCGGCCCGCGAGAAGACCCGTTCGCGCTGGCTGGCTTTCGTGCCCACGCTCAATGCCCGAGGCACCACGGGCTGGTACGGCGATTCGCCGTTCGGCACGCAGGGGCAAAGCTGGACGGCGGGCGTCTCGCTCTCGTGGAGCATTTTCGAAGGGTATCAGCAGATCGGGAAGGCCCAGGAGGCGGAGGCCAATCTTCAACGGACCGAGATCGCCGTCGAACAGCAATCGGAGAAGAATGAGGTCGAAATTGCAGAGGCCCGTCGCGAGGTCGAGGCCACCCGCGAGCGCATCGATCGTGCACGGGGGGCGGTGGCGCAGGCCGAGGAGAGCCTCCGTATTCGCTCAGACCGTTACGCTGAAGGCATGGCGCGGACGACCGCCCTCCTGCAGGCGGAAGCGACGCTTGCTGAGCGCCGTCTCGCCTATCTGCAGTCGCTTTACGACCACAACGTGGCCGTCTATCGTCTCGAGATGCTCACCGAACGAGACCTGACGAGGGAGTAGGGGGGGAGGTTGAAGATCGAGGGGCGAGAGGCGTGGGGGCTCAAGATTTCTCGGACGTTTCTGCTCAATACGCACCAGTTGTTTCCAGCCATGCAATCTCGAACCGTTCTTTCGTTCGCTGTCCTTCTCCTCAGCGCCAGTCTCGCGCTCGTCGGATGCGGCGGGACCGAAGAGGCCCCCCCCGAAGAGCAGGAGGCGGTGACGGTGGAGACAGCGACGGCCCGGGCCTCGACGGTGAGGGAGGTCCTGCGGTACAGCGGGACGATTCAGGGCACTCGGCGCGTTCCGCTCTCGACCAAGATGATGGGGACGGTGACGCAACTGGACGTGGAAGAGGGGGATCGGGTCTCGAAGGGGGAGGTGCTCATTCGGGTCCGCAGCCAGAACGTGCAGGCGCAGAAGCGGCAGATTCAGGCCCGGCTTCAGGAGGCGAAGGCGGCCTTCGACAACGCGAAAACCAACTTCGAGCGCATCAAGGCGCTCTACCAGAAGGACAGCGCGACGGAGAAGGAGTTCGACGATGCCAAGACGGGCTCCGAGCGGGCCCAGGCGCGGGTGCAGGCCCTCGAAGGCCAGCTCGACGAGATTAAAGAGACGCTCGACTACGCGACCGTCCGGGCGCCCATCGACGGGTCCGTGGTCGAAAAACGCAGTGAGGAGGGCGCCCTCGCCGCCCCGGGACAGCCGCTCCTCGTCGTCGAGACGATTGACGAGCTGAAGGCGGTCGTGCAGGTCCCGGCGGCGGACATCAACCGCTTTTCGGTCGGCGACTCGGTGACCGTCGAGGTCGGTGCGGCGGGCAACGTCCGTCGGACCGGGGTCGTGAGCCAGGTAAACGCCTCCGGCAACTACGCCAGCCGGCAGTTCAAGGTGCAGGTGCGCCTCTCGCGCAACGGGGGGGCGACCCTGAAGTCCGGAATGTACGCCCAGGTCCTCCTGCCTTCGGGCGAGGTCACCGCCATCACCGTGCCCGAAGGGGCCATCGTCGAGCGCGGGCAGCTCGCGGGCATCTACGCTGTGAAGGACGGCACCGTGCTCCTTCGATGGGTACGCACCGGCAAGCGCTACGGCGACCGCGTCGAAATTCTTTCGGGCCTCTCGGAGGGCGAGACGTATGTGGTCAACGGCCAGCAGCGGCTCCTGGACGGGCAGGCCGTGGCAGACGCGTCACGATGAGTCATGGGTAGATGGGCCTGAGGGGGGGTTGGGAGTCTGAGCGGGGGCGTCATTCAATCGGCACTCTACATTCGACACTCGAAATTCCCATATGTCGGGTATTGCAGGAACCATCGCGCGCGGATTCATCAACAGCAAGCTCACACCGCTGTTGATGGCCGCTTTTCTTGGCATCGGCCTCTACAGCGCCTGGCTGACGCCCAAGGAAGAGGACCCACAGATTGAGGTCCCCATGGCCGACATCGCGGTTCGCTATCCGGGCGCCACGCCGCAGGAGGTGAAGAGCCGCGTCGCCGAGCCGCTCGAACGGCTTATCTCCAATATTGAGGGCGTCGAGTACGTCTACTCCACCTCCATGTCGGGCCGGGCCCTGGTCTCGGCGCGGTTCTACGTCGGGGCGTCCCCGGAGGAGAGCATGGTGAAGCTCTACGAGGAGATGCTGAAGCACATGGACAAGATGCCCAAAGGCGCGAGCATGCCGCTCATCAAGTCTCGGGCCGTCGACGACGTGCCGGTGCTGGCGCTCACCCTCCACAGCGACGACCCGAACTATGACAGCTACCAGCTCCGCCGCATTGCCGATGAGATGGCGATGGACCTGAAAACGGCCGACGGGGTGGCCGATGTCACCGTGCACGGAGGGCGAAAGCGCGAGGTGCGCGTAAAGCTAGCTCCGAACCGCTTGACTGCCTACAACCTCGATCCCCCCAAGATTGCCAAGCAGTTGAAGGGGGCCAACCAGCAGATGGACGCGGGGGCGTTTCAGAGCAACGACGACTCGTACCTCGTCGAGACGGGCGACTTCCTCACCTCGGCCAAGGAGGTCAAGAATCTCGTCGTCGGGGTAGAGCAGGGCAGTCCCGTCTACCTGAAGCAGGTGGCCGACGTGAGCGACGGAGCGGGAGAGCCCGAGAAGTACGTCAGCTTTGGCTACGGGGAAGAACCCCATGGGAGCGCCTCGGCAGACACCGCCTTCACGCACGGGCTGCAGCCCGCCGTCACTATTTCCGTGGCCAAGCGGGGCGGGCAGGACGCCATGACAATCGCCGAGCGCTCGCTGAACAACGTAGAGAGCCTCGAATCGACCCTCGTCCCAAACGAGGTGACCGTCAGCACCACGCGCAACTACGGCAAGACGGCCTCCGACAAGGTGAGCGAGTTGCTCCTCCACCTGCTCGCGGCCATCGCGGCGGTTACGCTCATCGTGTCCCTGGCCATGGGCTGGCGCGGCGGCCTCGTGGTCTTCCTGTCGGTGCCCATTAGCTTCGCGCTCACGCTCTTCGTCTACTACTTCTTCGGCTACACGCTGAACCGGATTACCCTCTTCGCACTCATCTTCGTGACGGGGATCGTGGTGGACGACTCCATCATTGTGGCGGAGAACATGGAGCGCCACTTCCAGATGAAACGGCTGCCGAAGCTGCAGGCGGCCATCGCCGCGATCAACGAGGTGGGCAACCCGACGATCCTCGCCACGCTGACGGTCATCGCGGCGGTCCTGCCGATGGCGTTCGTGTCGGGATTGATGGGGCCGTACATGAGCCCGATGCCCATCGGCGCGTCGATGGCGATGACCTTTTCGCTGATCGTGGCCCTCGTCATCACCCCGTATCTGGCCTACCGGCTCATTGGCGGAGGGGGCGAGGAGGATGAGGAGGAGGGGGAGTCGGACTACGACCTGGAGGAGACGCTCATCTACCGGGCCTACGCCGCGACCATTGAGCCGCTCCTCGACAGTGCCTGGAAGCGGTGGGGCTTCATTGGGCTGACGACCGTGCTACTCCTCGGCTCCATCTCTCTCTTTTACTTCCGGGTCGTTACGGTGAAGATGTTGCCCTACGACGACAAGGACGAGTTTCAGGTCGTCGTGGACATGCCGGAGGGCATGCCCCTGGAGCGCACCGACGCCGTGCTGCGGGAGATGTCGGCCTACCTCACCGACCAGCCGGTGGTGACGGACGTGCAGACGTACGCGGGGGACGCCGCGCCGGTGAACCTGAACGGGCTCGTGCGCCACTACGACCTGCGGTCGGCGCCGCACCAGGGCGACATTCAGGTGAACCTGAAGTCGGCGCACCACCGCGAGCGGCAGAGCCACGCGATTGCCAAAGAAATGCGGGGCCCGCTCACGCGCATTGGGGAGAAGTACGGGGCGAGCGTGAAGGTGGCCGAGGTGCCGCCCGGCCCCCCCGTGCGGGCGACGCTCGTGGCCGAGATCTACGGCCCCAACGTCGAGCAGCAGCGCGACGTGGCCCGGCAGGTCAAAACCGTGTTCGAGGAGACCGAGGGCGTCGTCGACGTGGACTGGCGCGTGGAGGCCGACCAGACGAAGTACCGATTTCACGTCAACAACGAGAAGGCCATGCGGGCGGGCGTTTCCACGGCCCGCATCGCCAAGACCATGCGGATGGCCCTCGGCGGGCAGGACGTCACGCAGATGCACCTTCCGGAGGAGCGCAATCCGGTGGGCGTTCACCTGCGGCTCGGGCAGAAAAACCGCTCCAGCCTCGCGGACCTGAAGAACATGCGCGTGCAGTCGCAAACCGGGGCCATGGTGCCCGTCGCGGACCTGGTGACGGTCGAGAAGACGGTGCGCGACAAACACATCGACCGCAAAAACCAGCAGCGTGTCGTCTACGTGATGGGCGACGTGGCCGGCGCGATCGAGAGTCCGGTCTACGCGATGCTCGACATGCAGGAGGGCCTCGACGACATCGAGACGCCGAAGGGCTACGGGTTCCAGCAGCTCTACACCGACCAGCCGTCTGCGAGCGGAACGTATTCGCTGAAGTGGGACGGCGAGTGGCGCATTACGTACAAGGTCTTTCGCGACCTCGGCATCGCCTTCGCGGTGGTGCTGCTGATCATCTATATCCTCATCGTAGGGTGGTTTCAGGACCTGACGGTGCCCCTGGTGATGATGGTCGCCATCCCGCTCTCCCTCATCGGCATCGTGCTGGGGCACTGGGTTCTGGGCGCCTTCTTCACCGCCACGTCCATGATCGGGTTCATTGCCTTAGCAGGCATCATGGTGCGCAACTCGGTCCTGCTCATCGACTTCGTGAACCTGCGCCTGGACGAGGGCGTGCCGCTGCGGCAGGCCGTGGTGGAGGCCGGGGCCGTGCGCACACGTCCCATTCTGCTGACGGCCGGCACGGTCGTGATCGGCGCGTCCGTCATCCTTTTCGACCCCGTCTTCCAGGGGCTGGCCATCTCGCTCATGGGCGGCGCGATCGCGTCGACGGCACTGACGCTCCTCATCGTTCCGCTGATCTACTACATGGTCGAGAGTCGGCTTCTGAGTCATGAGTGATGAGT
>CAZRPQ010000066.1:0-9085 GCA_964601725.1 uncultured Salinivenus sp.
GTGGCGGAGAACGTGGCGTGGGGCCCGACGCTGCGGAACGACCCGGTGGATGAGGAGCGTCTGGCGGAACTGCTGGATCGGCTCGGGCTGGCGGGCTTTCAGGAGCGAGCGGCCGACCGCCTCTCGGGCGGGGAGGCCCAGCGGGTGGCCATCGCCCGCACCCTGTTCAACGACCCCGACATCGTGCTGCTCGACGAACCCGCGTCCAGCCTCGACGCCGATGCGTCCCGTCGCGTAGAGACGCTCCTGGCCGACGTGATGGACCTCTATTCACTCACCGCCGTCCTCGTTACCCACGACGCCGACCGGGCCCGGCGGCTTGGCACCCGTGGGGTGCGGATGGAGGGGGGACGGGTCGTGCGGGGAGGGTCCGTCGCAGAGGTCGTGGAGTAAGGCCACGACGATTCACCCTGTCGGCATGAGCCACCTCCACGAGCACGTCCAGGTCGCTGTCCGTGGTGGCGTCGCCCCGGGCCGCGGATCCGAAGATGCGCACGTTGCGGGCTCCGTGTTCACGGGCCAGCTGCAGAATCGCCCCTCGATGATCGCGGAGATGTCGCTTCATGGGTCGAGGACTTTTTGGCAATCCAAGAAGTGCACGTCTGCGCCGAAGGACCGATTCGTTCGTTGAAAGCGGGATAGCGAGGTGTGCGGCTGGTGGGCCTGCGAGTGGAAGCAAGCTGAGGACTGGAGGGGGCGTTTCGACCCTGTCGCACCGCTTTTGACGCACGTCCTTTGCCCGGAAGGTCCTGCAGAGTTAGGTCGCATTCCAGACCTGTGAGTTGAGTCAATAGCGATTTGCCTCAAATGCGACGACGGCAGACGGCTGACAGCGGACCGCCGTTGGCAAGCGAGAAACGGCCGTCCGTCGTCGGCGGTCCGCGGTCATACCGGGCGCTGGCAATGACCATCGATGTCAACTCACAGACTTGAAATGCTATCCAGAGTTACGAAATACGCAATACGAACTACGATTCAATGCTCCAGGACATCCTCACCCATCTCAAAGAGCCGGTCGTCCTCAAAGGGCTCGCCCAGGTCGGCGCCGCCACCGTGCTGGCCGCCCTCGTCGTCTTCCTGTCGCGCCAGCGGGGCCTCGAGCTGGAGTCGGAGCTCAGCGTCGCCTTCGTGCGCGGCTTCGTGCAGATCGTGGCCGTCGGCGTCGTGATTGGCGTGCTGCTGACCGTGCCGGTGTGGTGGAGCGGCCTCATCCTGCTCGGCATGATGGGCGGGGCCACCTGGATCTCGCGGCAGCGGGGCGAGGGCTTACCCGGGGTCACGCAGGTCTCGTTTCTCGCGATTACCGTTGGCGCCGGACTCGTGATCGTGACGATGACGGCGGCGGGTGCCATTGAGGCCACGGTGCGCAGCCTCGTGCCCGTCGGGAGCCTCGTCATTGCCAATGCCATGAAGATCAACAGCCTCGCGCTCGACCGCCTCAAGGACGAGCTCCGCGACAAGCGCGACGAGATTGAGGTGGGCCTTGCGCTCGGCGGCCCGCCCTCGGCCGTGCTGGCCCGACACCTGCGCACCAGCGTGCGGGCCTCGCTCATTCCAGTGGTCGACTCGCTCAAAAGCCTGGGCTGGGTCTGGATCCCCGGCGTGATGGCGGGCATGATCCTGGGCGGGGAGAATCCGGTCTACGCCGCACTCTACCAGTTCGTCATCATGGCCATGATCTTCGGAGCGGGCGGCCTCACGAGCATCCTCACCAGCCTGCTGATGGGGCGGCGCGTGATCACCGAGGCCGAGCAGCTGCGGCGCGTTGGAGAGAACGGGGCGTAGGGAAATCATGCTTCGGTAATGCGCCGCGGCCAGAAGCGGAGGGATCTTTGGATGCTCCTGTGGTTTTTGTATGATGTCATCGCGTTCTGTTGACCAACCCCTACCCCTTCCGTGAGCGACACGTACCACGACCGGCTCCGATCTGACCCCGACGACGCGCCCTCCCGCCGCGACTTTCTAAAGACCGGCGCCCTCGGCGCCCTGGCCCTCGGCACCGGCGGCGTGGCCGGCACGGCCAACGGCGAGTCTCGCACCGACGTATCGGACGTGGAGGCGCCCGGCGACGCCAAGAACGTCATCTTCCTCGTGAGCGACGGCATGAGCGCCGGCACGCTCACGATGGCCGACCTGATGCTGCGCCGGCAGGAAGGGCGGCGGTCGAACTGGGTCCGGCTCTACGAGGAGGGGCGCGTGCGCCGCGGGCTCATGGACATGGCCGCG
This sequence comes from uncultured Salinivenus sp., assembly GCA_964601725.1. GTDB lineage: Bacteria > Bacteroidota > Rhodothermia > Rhodothermales > Salinibacteraceae > Salinibacter. The sequence continues at coordinate 2,227 of CAZRPQ010000066.1, forward strand.
GCCAACTCGGTCGTCACCGGCTCCGCGGCGGGGGCCTCGGCCTGGGGCTCCGGGCACCGCGTGTTCAATGAGACGCTGAACATGAGCCAGGAGGGGGAGAAGTACCGGACGATCCTTCAGATCTTCCGCGACGCCGGGCGGGGCACCGGCCTCGTCACCACCACCCGCATCACGCACGCCACCCCGGCGGGCTTCGGCATCAACATGCCCGCGCGCTGGAGCGAGGACAAGATCGCCAAGCAGTACCTGGAGCGCGAGTACGACGTGCTGATGGGCGGGGGACAGCGCCACTTCGATCCCGACCAGCGTGACGACGGAAAGGATTTGTATCAGGGCTTCGAAGATAAAGGCTACACGGTGGCCCGGACGAAGAGCGATTTGAGCCGCTGGGGACGCGAAGGGTCCATCCTGGGCACCTTCTACGACACCCATCTGCCTTACGTCCTCGACCACCGCAACATCCCAGCGCACCAGCAGCAGGTGCCCCGGCTTCCCGAACTGGCAGACGCGGCCCTCCAGCGCCTCGACCAGAACGACGACGGCTTTCTCTTGCAGATTGAGGGCGGGCGTGTCGACCATGCGGCGCACGAGGACGACTCTGCCGGTCTTATCTACGACCAGATCGAGTTCGACCGCGCCATCGGACGCGTGCTCGACTTCGTGGAGGGGCGCGACGACACCCTTGTCATCATCACGACCGACCACGGCAACGCCAACCCCGGGGTGAACGCTGCGGGCGATCAGTATGGCGACTCCAATCCCATGTTCGACCGGATCGCCGACTTCCAGTACACCAATAGCTGGATTCTCTCGGAGCTCGACGGGGACAGCACCTACCGGCAGATCCAGGACCGCGTGGAGGAGGCGTGGCAGTTCCCAATTCGGCGCGACGAGGCCAGGATGATTCAGGATGCCCTGCGGGGCGAGTACCAGGCGGCCTACCGCAAGAAGAGCGCCCCCGACCTCCTCCTCGGCGCCATCCAGGCCAACTACACGTCCGTCAACTGGCTGGGGGGCGACCACACGTCCGACTACGTGGAGCTGGCCGCGCTGGGACCCGGGAGCGAGGCCGTCGGGGGCTTCACCCGCAACACCGATCTGTTCGATCTAATGGTGAAGTCGGCCGGGGTCCAGCAGTACGCGAGTGGCTGAGGATTCTTCAGGACGGCGGACGGCAGTCCGCGGACCGCGGAATCGGGGCCTGCGCCTTGCGGGGGTCCTCCCATGCTGAGCCGTCCGCGGTCCCCCGAAGAAATCAGCGATACCGATGTGAACAGCAGGGGTCGGAGTGCCTGCGGTGCCGAGGGGGCGTACAGGATCGGAAGTGTACAGTAGCGACGCGCTGCGACGTGCGGCCTACGGGGAGGGCGATCCCGATTCTCCCCTGGAATGAGAAACCGGAGGGGGGAGAACGTACGCATGATGAGGATACACCATGGGTCCCCTGAAAGAGGTCTGCACCCACGTCGACGACGTCCCGGATCGGGGCCTGACCGTCGAGAAAATCCGGGACCGGGGCGAGGTCCTCGACGTGACGGAGGAGGCCATCGTCTTCGAGGTGGAGCGCCACACGAGTGCCAGCGGGGCGCTCTACACCGAGGGGCTTGCGATGAGCGCGTTCGTCACCTACTGGCCCCGCTACCGCTACGACCGGACCGCCCACGCGCTCACGCAACTGGGCGAACGTCGGCCCCGCGCGTTCGAGTGCGACTACGACCGGCTCGCCGACGAGCTGCTTCGGGAGACGCTCGAGTTTCGAGTAGAGGCGCAGGGCGACGCGTGGGTGTGCGCGGAGCGGGTGGGGACTCAGGAGGCAGAGGTCGACGACAGGGAGGAGGTGCAGGCCTTTGCCGAGCGGTTGATGCGAGACTGGGACTTGGAGATGATTGGGGTCGAACTTGAAGACGCACTCGACGAGGAGGAGCGGAAGGCGCATTTCGCACGGCTTGAGGACGCGCTCGTGGCGGAGGCGCGCCGACAGGCCCGGGAGGCGTGGGCACGGCGAGACGAGCCGTAGCGGTTCCTCCGCCGTCTGGCCCCTCGCCTCAATGGTTCCGAACGCGCCGGGGCGGCAGCGGGCCGTTCTACGACGCCACTCCGGCCCACGTATCTACTGGGGTCCTGTGTCTCTGGTCCCACTGTGCATCTCATCCTTGGTCCCGTTTCGCCGGAGGGACCCCCGATCGGCGGGTCGGTCTCACGCTCCGATCGTCAAAAGTCGAGCTGGAATCTCAGACTGACGAAGGTTCCCCTTCCGTCTGTCCCTGCACGCCCGGCAGCGTCCTCCACGTTCGCGAGAACGTAATTTGCCATAATTCGGACGGACGGATTCAGGTACCAGTTGATGCCAAGGGTAATATTCCTCATCTCCCCCCCGGCAACCCCACTGTCGTTCAGGTCCATGGCGGAGTACCGGGCGGCCAGTTCCCAGGCGCCGGACCCGCCGGTGGCGCCCGTCAGAGCGTTCTCGGCAGGCGTTACACGACCGAATTCACCGCCGTCGTAGGGACGGTGTTCGCCCGTGAGGAAATAAGATCCGGAAATGTACCAGGAGTCGAACGTGGGGTCGGAGCCGCCCGTGTCCAGGCCATATTTCTTCTGAAGGTACTCCGTTTGGACGGAAAACGAGTTGTAGACCAGCGCCAACTCGAGCCCGAGCCGGGTGGTGCTTCCTGCATCGATCGGACCCGTGTCCACGAAATCGGGCGCGAGGTGCACCTCCGGCTCGTGTGCTTCCTCGGGCTGGTCGGCGGGAGGAAGCCCCGAATCGAGCGACGCAACCGAACCGGATGCCCCGACGTGGACGAGGGTTCGTTTCTCGTTCTGGCTCCAGGGCACGTACGTCACACGGCCGGTCCCCTTGTAGTCGCCGTCCCCCTGCGATGTCCCAAGAGCATCATCGACCTTGCTGCGATAGACCCCGACCCCGTAAGTCAGGGCCCCGTCGGCGGCACCGCCTCCAAGCCGAATCCCGAGGTCCCGACTGCCGGCGAATTCCGTGAGCACGGGCCGGGCCATGAACGTGATGTATTTTGAGGAGGTGCGTTCAGCGAGGCCGATGTCCTCCCTGAACTTGCCGACCTTGATGTCGGAGTTGGGCACCGGGGACGGGAATTTGAGGTACATGCTCCTGATGTCTGGAGCCCCCGCGAAGTCAACCTGAAACTTGTACCCGATGCCGTAGAGCGTTCCGTCGGTGGAAAGCCAGGCCCGACGAAATTCGGTTCCGTCCTCCATGGATCCGGTTTCGGGTTCGACATTGTCGTCGATGCCCCCGGCCGTGTAGTCAAACATGATTCGACCGCCGATCCGGCCTTTAACGTTCCCGTCCCCAGATTCGAACCGGAGCCTTCCACTTCCATCGGACGCAGCGTCTGAACGGTGATGGACGGAGTCTTTATTCGGCGATGCCCCTTTAAGTCTCTGGTCGCCTTCTTCCAGCGTTTCATCCGACGGGCGCGCATGCTTGTCACTCGTTGGGTGCTGCGCCGAGAGGGGAAGGGGAGTCGCCAGCAGAGTCATCACCATCAGGACCGACAGCGATCCGAGGACCGACAGCGATCGAGGCCCGACAGCACCGACGGTCGTCGAGCACCGGTGGCAATCGACACCGAAGGCTTTCGGTGTACCGTCGGCGTGCAGGCTTGTCAAGACAGCGGCGATCGCCGGACATCGGTTGGTTGCAATCACGATAACGCCTCCTCCTTGGATGCCAGTAGATGCGAAGGGACTGCCTGATTGCATGCGTCGACGGACAACGTCGTCAGGCGTAGCACGCGCTCGGGCTGAGAGGCCGAGTGCGCTGGAGCGGACGTCCCGTGCCCGCCGCCGTCGAATCGTTCCGAATCACAGGGGGGTCTCGACGTGCTGGCCCGGAAACGTGCTGCGAGGACCACGGACGGCTTGTTAACAATTTGGTAATAGAAAAGAGGGGATCCGGCCTCAAATCGCAAACGAAGAGATCGTGACGCGGGGGACTCAGGGCGCATTCGTGGGCGCATTCGTGGCTGGGGGAAGGGACGTCCAGTGCTTCATTCCTCCGCCGTGCCCGGAATGCGTGGAGGTGGGGGGGCTCGGTCGCAACGCGGAGCGGCGTCCTCCGTCGTTGATCTATGGTCAGCGTGCCGTGCGGGCTGGGTCTCGTCCCAACCGACCAGTAGATCTTGACCGGCGGGAATCCGTTGGGGATCTCCTCTCGCTGCCCTGTCACCGACCCGAACCCCGAATGCTCTTTCCCAACGGCGACGACACCTCCGCCTTCGACGATGCCCCCCGCATTCTCCTCTTTACCGGCAAGGGCGGCACCGGCAAGACCACCTGCGCCGCCGCCACGGCCCAGCGCGCGGCCCGCCAGGGCAAGAAGACGCTCGTCCTCTCCTCCGACCCCGCCCACAGCCTCGCCGACGCGCTCGACCAGGAGCTCGGCCCGGAGGCCCAGGAAGTCACCGATCGCCTCTTCGCGCAGGAGGTGGACCTCTACTACTCGATGAAGAAGCACTGGGGCAACATGCGGGAGCTGATGCTCACCGTCTTCCGGTGGCAGGGCGTCGACCAGATTGCCGCCGAGGAGCTTGCGGCCCTGCCTGGGATGAACGAGGGATCGGTGCTGCTGTGGCTCGAGGAAGCGATCCGTGAGGAGGACTACGACCTCATCATCGTGGACAGCGCCCCCACCGGCGAGACGCTTACGCTCCTCACACTTCCGCAGGTGACCCAATGGTGGCTCGCCAACGCCTTTCCCTTCCAGAAGATGGCGGTCAAGTCGCTCGGGTTCGGCGTGCGCAAGACCACCGGCATCCCGCTGGACAAGGGGTACGAAGAGCTGGAGGTCATCTTCGAAAAGCTGGAGCGCGTACAGGCGGTCCTCGCCACGCCGTCGACTTCATCGATCCGGCTCATTGTAAACCCCGAGAAGATGGTGATCGAGGAGGCGCGGCGGGCCTACACCTACCTCCAGCTCTACGGCTACGGCGTGGACAGCGTCATCGTGAATCGCGTGCTGCCGGAGGACCAGGTGCCGGACAACTCGTTCTTTGAGGGGTACGTGCAGTCCCAGCGCGAGTACCTGGCGGAGATCGAGCAGAGCTTTCAGCCGCTCCCCATCCTCCAGGTCCCGCACCTGGGCGAGGAGGTCTTCGGGGCCGAGCGGCTGGGCCGGATCGGGGAGGCGATGTACGAGGATCGGGCCCCGACGGACGTGTTCTACGAGGAGCCCACCTTCGAGGTGCAAGAAGACGGGGACGCGTACGTGCTCAAACTGCGTCTCGCGTTCGCCGAGGAAGAGGACCTCGACGTGCGCCAGCTCGGCGACCAGCTCGTGGTGCAGGTGGCCAACCAGCGGTCGAACTACATCCTCCCCAACTTCCTGAACTACTACACGATGACGGACGCGTCCCTGCAGGAGGGATGGTTGCGGGTTCGCTTTGCGCCGGACGCAGAGTCCCCCTCAGATTGAGCCGGCCCAAAGATCACTCCCACGTCCCCACGCTCTCCACGCCCTGAACCCCTCCCGACTGTTTCCGTTGAGACGGTGCCTGTACCAATCCGCTGCTCCACTCTCGCCCGCCCGACCTTGCCTCATGTTCGTCCCCGAAGCCCTTCTGAAGCAGCTCTACACCTTCGGCAGCCTCGAAAATACCGATCGGGGCGTCGAGTTTGCGCTCAAAAACCGCCTGAAGGACGCGACGCTCACGGAGCTCCTCGACGTGAAAATCAATGGCGAGTCGGTGCCGCAGGAGGATGTTCACCTCTTCATGGGCGAGGGCAAGGCCCACTCGGCCGACGAACTTTCGGACGCGGACCCCATCGACTTTCCGCTGCGCCGGACCCTTCACGTACGCACCGAACGATCGCCGCTGGAGATCGGCAAGCACGAGATCGAGTTCAGCTTTCGCGCCCAGCCGTTTGGCTCGCTCAGCTTCTCCGTCGAAGACTCCATCTCTGAGAAGGATGAGGTGATCAAGCGCATTCCTCGGGACGAGGATGACAACTACGGCGAGGACATCGTCGCCGAGCGCCAGCAGTTCGTCGAGGAGTACAGCGACACCTCGCTCGACCACGTTCCTCACCACTCGTTCGATCCCCACACCACGGAGGGCAACGTCGAAAACTTTACCGGCGTGGCCCAGATTCCGCTCGGCTTTGCCGGGCCGCTTACCGTCCACGGGGAGCACGCCCAGGACGACGTGCTCATCCCACTCGCCACCTCCGAGGGCACGCTCGTGGCCTCCTACAACCGGGGCATGAAGGTGTGCAACCTCAGTGGCGGGGTCAAGGCCACCGTGTCCGGCGACTGCATGCAGCGAGCGCCCGTCTTTGTCTTCAACGACGCCCGCGAGGCGCGCGACTTCAGCCACTGGGTGGACGACCACATGGACGACATTCGGGCGGAGGCGGAGTCGACCTCCAGCGTGGCCGAGCTGCTCTACGTCAATCACTACCTGTCCAACCACTTCGCGTACCTGCGCTTCAACTACCGCACCGGGGACGCGGCGGGGCAGAACATGGTGGGCCGCGCCACCTTTGCCGCCTGCGGCTGGATCATGGACCAGTACCCGGGTCCCATCCAGAACTTCTACCTGGAGTCGAACTTCGCGACGGACAAGAAGGCCTCGCAGGTGAACGTGATGCAGACCCGCGGCAAGCGCGTCACCGCCGAGGCCACCATCGACCGCGAGACCCTTGTGCAGCACATGCGCGTAGAGCCCGAGAGCCTCCATCATCACTGGAACGTGTCGACGGTGGGCGCCTTCCTCTCCGGCGCCAACAACAACGGGGGCCACTCGCCCAACGCCATTACAGCCCTCTTCATCGCCACCGGGCAGGACGTGGCCAACGTCTCCGAGTCGTCGGCCGGCGT
>CAZRPQ010000067.1:0-9034 GCA_964601725.1 uncultured Salinivenus sp.
TCGGGAAATGCTTGGGGCTACTCAGAGGATTCGTTCTCAGTGCCCGCGGCTGCTTCTCCGTTGGCGTGGATGGATTTCAGGGCGTCGAGGTTCTCCGGGTTCATGATTTTGTCCACGAGGCCGTAGTCTTTGGACTCCTCGGCGCTCATCCAGTGGTTGCGATCGGCGTCATCCTCGATCTTCTCGATGTCCTTGCCAGTGTGGTGGGCCAGAATCTGATAGAGCCGCTTCTTCAACCAGGCCATCTCTTGCGCCTGAATCTCAATGTCGGAGGCCTGTCCCTGCGTCCCGCCCATGGGTTGGTGCATCATCACGCGGGAGTTGGGGAGGCAGGCTCGTTGCCCGTCTTCGCCGCCCGCGAGCAGAACGGATCCCATCGACGCGGCCAGCCCCACGCAGGTCGTTGCGATGGGAGCCTCCACGTACTGCATCGTATCGTACACGCCCAGCCCGCTGTAGATGACGCCGCCGGGAGAGTTGATGTAGATGTTAATGGGCTGACTGGACCCCTCACTCTCCAGGTATAGGAGCTGAGCGACGGTGAGGTTGGCGATCTGATCGTTCACTGGGGTTCCGATGAAGACAATCCGCTCCTTCAACAGGCGGCTGAAGATGTCGTAGGCCCGCTCGCCGCGCGTGGTCTGCTCCACAACCTTGGGGACCAGTCCCGATTGGGGTTGATCCCCCAATCCTCCGTCGTGGATGCTGTCGGGGAGGGACGTCAGGCTCTTGCTAAACTGAATAAAATCGGCGGCGTCGGGCATAGGGGGGAGGGGAGAAGTCAAGAATCGTAGTCCAATGAGTCATCCTCTTCACCTCTTGAAGGCAAAATCGTTCCTGGAGGCGGGGGCCCGCACCTCCAGATCGTTGCAAGAAAAGGCAGTTTCTCAGGTGCCGGAATAATTTTTGCCATTTCCATGGTCCTACCAAGAAAAAGAAAATGGCAGGCTCGTTCTGAAGATTCGTACAGATGAGCCTCCCCGTTCTTTTCCAGGACCATTCCCCTGGTTCTCGCTTTTCGCTACTCACCGTTTCCTTCGAAAACTTTGATGGCTGACTCAACGGAGCACGCTCGCCTCCAACGCCTACTGGGTCTGGCGTGGGACGCCCTTCCCATGCCCGCTGTAATCGTTGACCAGGAGGGGACCATTCGACACTGCAGCGACCAGACGAATTACCTTCTCGGGTACGAATCGGGGCGGCTCGTCGGAACCCACGTGGAGCACATGATGGCGAAGGCGGAAGACCGATCGGCAGGCTCACCGGATGGCCAGGATCGATCGGAGGAGGGCGAGGCGCTCGGGGGGGGCTTCGAACTCTACCTCCGAACGCAGGAGGGAGACACGGTGCCGGTACAGGTTACCCTCACCCAGATTAGCGACCGGGAGGACTCGGGGGAAATCTGGACGCTTTTGCTGATGCAGGATCTGCGTCCTCTGAGGACAGAAGACAGTGAGGTCAAGAAGCGATACCGGCAGCTCTTCAATCAGAACCAGGTCGGGCTGATTTGGGCACGCCTCAACGGAGAAATTCTGTCCTGCAATCCTGCGGCGGCACAAATGTTTGGGTACGAGTCCGCAGAAGACTTCGAAGGACAGTCTTTCGTGGACCATTTTCGCGGGGATCTTGGGGAGCGACGGCAAACCATCCAACAGCTTCGCTCCGAGGGAGAAGTCAGCAAGTGGAACGTTCCCGTGAGGCGCCGCGGTGGCAGTCCGTTTATGATTCTGGAGAGCCTAGCCCTCCACGAGGATTCAGAGTATGATGGCCCAGTGGTGGTCTCCAGTTTCGTCGAGGTGACCAAGCAGGCTCGTCTCTGGCAAGAGCTTAAAGAGATGGCCTACCACGATCCCTTGACAGGTCTTCCCAACCGCCGCTTCCTCAAGCAGCAGGCTTCCAGGGTCTTTTCGCTGGCCGACCGCCGGGAGCGGCACGCGGGCGTGGCGTACCTGGACCTGGACGGATTCAAGGCGGTGAACGACGAATGGGGGCACGAGATGGGGGACGAAGTCCTGGTTTCCGTTGCCGAACGGTTGAAGCGAAAGACGCGCGAGGGGGACATGGTGGCCCGCATCGGGGGCGACGAGTTTGCGGTGCTCTGGGCCGACCTGGACACCCCCGACGAGGTCCGGGCGGCGACTCGCCGGCTCGTGGGGACCTTCGAGGAGCCCTTCAATATCGGGGACAAGAAGTTTCCTCTCGACGTGTCCGCAGGCTTTGCGACGTTTCCCACAGACGGGAGGAGCATCGACGAGCTCCTTCGCCGTGCCGATCAGGCCATGTACGAGGCGAAGGAAGAAGGACAAGAGGGGGTCTTCCCTGCCGCACAGGGCTGAGGGTTGTGTCACCCCGGACGGGGCATGTTCTCCCCGGCAGGCGTTCGGTCATTGCTGAGGATGGACTCGGCGAGCGTGTCCGCCGGCACTGGTCGCGCAAAGTGGTACCCCTGTGCCATCGCACATCCCAGATCCCGGAGGATCTCTGCCTGCTCTGCGGCTTCTACCCCTTCTGCGATGACCTCCACGTCCAGACGAAGGGACAGGTTCATCAAGAACTGCACGATCGCCGTGGTTTTTTCGTCGCGCCCGAGGTCTTGAACGAACTCGCGGTCGATTTTGAGGGTGTCCGCATTCAAGGAGCGGAGGTATCGCAGGGAGGAGTAGCCGGTCCCAAAGTCGTCGATCGACAGTCGCACCCCCTGCTCGCGAAGGGCCTGAAGGGACCGTTCGTCGCGCAGGGCCCACCGCTCGGTGACCTCCAGGTGCAGGCTGCCGTCGGGGAGGGAAACCTCATTGAGATACTCGTGGCCCCAGTTCTGAAAATCGCCCTCCAGGGACTGCGGGCTGACGTTCACGCTCACCCAGTCGAGAGACGCATCGGGCATCGTGGTCCATCTGCTCGCGTGCTGAAGGGCCTGATGGAAGACCCATCGATCAAGGTCCTCGATGAGGCCGGTTTCCTCGGCGATGGGGATGAAGGCAGCAGGGGACAGAAGGCCGCGCTCGGGATGCTGCCAGCGGACGAGGGCCTCTGCTCCGATTGTTGCTCCGGAGACGAGGTGCACGACCGGCTGGTAGAAGAGGGTGAGTTCGTCCCGACGAATTGCCTCTCGGAGCCGTTCGCGGCGCTGTAGCCACCGGGTCTCGTGCTGACCCTCGTTCTGATACACCTCGAGGTCGTCGCCTCCTTGGCGTTGCACCCGGTGCATGGCCGAATAGCTGGCCTGGAGCATTTTCTCTGCGCTCCCGAACGGCGAGTCAGAGGACGGGCGGATTGCGAGCCCGATGCTCGCCTCGATGGGGATCTGGTGCCCCCCTATATCGAACGGGGGATCGAAGCTCTGCAACAGGTCGTGGCCGAGCTCTTCGGCGGGGAGGGCCTCGATCTCTGGAAGAAGGATGGCGAAGGTGTCTTCGGCGGTGTGGGCGGTCGTGGCGGAGGAGGGAGAGAGGTCCATGATGCGGCTGGCCACCGCGGCCAACAGCTCTTGCCCCGCCTGATGCCCAAAGCTTTCTGTGACGTCTCTGTATTCGGCAATCCGGACGGTGACAAGGGCCAGTGAGGCTGTCCCGTCGCTGGGGGCCTCGCTGGACGACTCCTGCAAGCGTTCGGTCATCGTCTTCAGGAGGGCCGCCCGGTCTACGAGACTGGGGAGCACGTCCCGGCTCTGCTCAGGCGGGGACGAAGGAGCGAGGAACGGAAGAGAGTCCCGAGGCCTGGAGGCGGCTGGTTGTCCGGGATCGGGCGGAGGGGGCTGGGCGTCCCGGGGACCGAGAGGGGCCCACCGGTGCCGTCCCGCAATGAACAGTCCCCCTCCGATGAGTATGAGGATGGGCAGCCAGAGAGGATGGACGGGCGCCCCGTTCGGCAGTGCGGGACTCGGAAAAAGCACGGCGCCGGTGGCGAGTCCGATCCATGGGAGTGCATCGACTCCGATGGCGACGACCGTGCGGGTGGAAAATGTCATGAGGAGTAGCCTCGGTCTTCAAAAGGGGGACGAGATACGGGGAGAGGGGCACTCCCCCGGAGCTTCAGCTAACAGTCTCGTGATCAGAGAGAAGCGGTGATTTTTTCCGCTCCGTGTCATATTTACTCTCCGCAACACAGGCGCCCTTGCGGGATCTAGAGTGCTATGGAGCGGGGTGGTGAAAGCAGGTCCGCACTCTGCAGTGTGCGGTCACACATGCAGAGAGCTCCTCGGTCTGTCTCCTCGCTGGGGAAATGCTTCTCGGCGGAAGGAGGGGGCGATCATCCCGTTGGGTGGAATGGGGAGCAGGAATCAGTTATGCATCTGCCGCAAGAAACGGACCGATACGGCTTCTTGATTTGCCTCCGAGTGGTGTGCCGAGTAGATTGTGCCGGTGTGCGGGCCGTCGCCGTCCGATCAGACGTCGGCAGGCCCGTTCGGCTCCCCCCGTTACGAGTGACCGAATCCCGTGCCCCGATTTGTCGCGCTTCTCGCAGCTCTCCTCGTGTCTCTGGCTGCCTGCCAGACCACGCGTCCAAGCCTGACGGCGGGGGAGGCCGCCGCCCTTCAGGCCCGGGTGGACTCTCTGGAGGCACGAACGGACAGCCTCTCGCGGGCTGCGCGCCTCCGGAATCCCCTCCTCAATAGCACACTCTGGGTGCAGACCTCCGTCGAGTACGCCGGAACGGCCCGCCAGGCCTACGCGCTCGCCGAGGTGATGATGCAGCGCGCACTCGCCGACAGCACCTGGACCGCGTCCCTCGAACAGGCCGAGAAGGGGAGCGGGGCCTACCGCGACAAGCCGCCGGCCGTGGTGCTCGATGTGGACGAGACCGTGCTCGACAACAGTCCGTATCAGGCCCGGCTCGTCCTCGACGACGAGGCGTACGACTCACAAAGCTGGAAGGCGTGGGTTCGGGAAGAACAAGCAGGCGCGGTGCCCGGGGCCCTCGACTTCACCCACACCGCCGCCCAAAACGGGGTGCAAGTGATCTACCTAACCAACCGCGACGGTGACGTCGAAGCGTCGACCCGCGACAACCTGGAGGCCCTCGGGTTTCCCATCGACGACGCCCCGGACGCCGTCCTCACGCAGGCCGAGAAGGAGGGCTGGGAGCCGAAGACGGCCCGCCGCGAGTGGGTGGCCGAGCGGTATCGAATTCTGCTCCTGATCGGCGACAACTTCGGCGACTTCGCGTCCGAGGCCGATACGAGCCTCGCGGCCCGCCGACAAAAGAGCCACTCCTTTCGAAAATACTGGGGCACGCGGTGGATCGTCCTCCCCAACCCCCAGTACGGCTCGTGGGAGGGAGCGCTGTATGACTTCAACTACGGGCTTCCGCCGCTTCGTCTGCTCACGGAAAAGCACGAGGATCTCGCGCCGAAGCGCCCCGAGTAATCGCGACGCCGCCCCCGTTCAGTAGCTGTACCCCCTGCCGCCATGGACATTGCCGACGCGACGTTTGTGGTGACGGACGTGGAGACCACCGGCACCTCGGCGGACGACAACCGCATCCTCGAAATTGGGGCCGTGAAGGTGCAGGATGGGGACGTGGTCGACCGGTTCCAGCAGCTCGTCAATCCCCAGTGTTCGGTGCCGGGCCGCATCACGGAGATCACCGGCATTACCACGGGGATGGTGTTCGAGGCCCCGTCGATCGAGGCGGTCCTGCCGGAGTACGTCGAGTTTCTCGGCGAGAACATCCTGGTGGCGCACAACCTCTCCTTCGACGAATCCTTCCTGAACGCGGAGCTCAAGCGGATCGACCGGACGACGCTCTCCAACGAGGCCCTCTGCACCGTGCGCCTGGCCCGTCGGCTGCTGCCGGGCCTCGATTCGAAAGGGCTCAGTCGGCTCACGCAGTTCTACGACATCGACGTGGACGGGCGGCACCGGGCGCTCGGCGACGCGGAGGCGACGAGCATCGTGCTGCGGCGGTTCCTGAGCCAGCTGGCCTTCGAGCACGAGATCGACACCGTCGAGGGGCTGCTCCGCTTCCAGCACCAGAGCTACCAGAGCGTGCGGTCGGTGCCCGGCCACATCGAGGAGATTCGGACCGAGGTGCTTCCCGATGCTCCGGAGGCCCCGGGCGTGTACGTTCTGAAAAACAGCTCCGGCACGCCGCTCTACATCGGGAAGGCGAAGTGCCTGGACGATCGCCTGCGCAGCCACTTTACGGCCGTCGAGTCCAGCGGGGCGCGCAAGCGCAAGATGCTGCAGAAGGTGCGGGCAGTGGACTGGACGACGACCGGCACGGAGCTGGAGGCCATCCTCCTGGAGTCGCGGCGGATTAAGGCCGAGAAGCCGCGCTACAACCGCGCCGGGCGCCGCTACTACAGCCGCCCCTTCATCCGGCTCGACACCGCTCACGAGTACCCCACCGTCTCCTGGACGCGACGACTGGAGGCCGACGGGGCCGAGTACTACGGCCCGGTGCGCAATACCGATCAGGCCGACATGGTGGTCGACGTCATCGGACGGTTCTTCCAACTCCGCGAGTGCGACGACGAGCGGCTCCACCTGGGCCAGCGCTGCCTCTACGCCGACATGGACCGCTGCACCGCGCCCTGCGAGACGGACGACGCGGAGACGTACGCCGAGGTGGTGGAGCGGGTGCGGGCGTTCCTCACCGGACAGGACCAGTCGGTGCTCGACGACCTGCGCGACCGCATGCGCCAGGCCTCCGAACAGCTCGACTTCGAGAAGGCGGCCCAGATCCGCGACACGGTGGAGCCGCTGGAGCGCATCCTGGAGAAGCAGCGCGTGGCGGCGGCCCCGGTGCGGCGTCACAACGCCGCCCTCGTCCACCCCGACAATGACCGGGACGACCGCGTCGACGTGCTGCTGGTGCGCTTCGGACGGTTCCAGGAAGCCCTCCAGTGCGCAGTGCCGCCCACGGCCGAGGACCAGACCCGGCTCCGCGAGCAGTGCCACGCCCTCTTCGACCCCTCCGCCGAGCCGCCCGACACGCTCTCGAAGCGGGACGCCACGGAGATTCGACTCCTGTCGCACTGGACCTACGCCCACCGCGACGAAGTGACGGCGGTGCGCTGGACGCCCGGCCGCTCGCCCGGGACGATGGCGGAGGCCATTGAAGCGGCCGTGCCCGATCGCGCCGAGGCGTCCGCGTAGGTGGCAATAACTCCCAGTCAGTAAACGTTGTGTGAAGCGAAGAGGCGCTACACGCACTCATCTCACAGATCCCCGGGAGGCTGCCATGACGTCTGTCCTTTCTCTTTTCGCCTCGCTTTTCTGCCTGATCTCCCTGTCGCCGGACGTTTGCGCTGGTCAGTCGGCCCAGACGGATCCAACCGGCACTGTCACCGGACAGGTGACGGAGGCGCGGACTGGCCAGCCCCTTCCGGGAGTCAACGTCACGATCGACGGCCTCCAGATTGGGGACGCCACCGGGCAGCAGGGCCGGTTTCGCCTCTCAAACGTCCCCGCGGGGCGCCACGAGGTGACCGCCCAGTCTGCGGGCTACTCGTCGACCCAAAAAACGGTGACGGTGAAAGACGGAGAGACCACGCGGGTCGGTTTCTCCCTCGTTCCGACGACGAAGAAACAGAACGAGGTCGAGCCCGAGGCGGCTCTGGACATGGCACGCTCCGCACCAGCACCGCAGGGGGGAGGAGGAAGGCGGCAGCGTCCCTCGAATTGGAACACGGAGGATTACGCCCCCATCGAGTCGAACGACTTCCGGGCGGTGACGGACCATCCGCTCTCGACCTTCTCCATCGACGTGGACGGCGCGTCCTACACCAACACGCGTCGGTTCATCCGCGACGGCGAGCGGCCCCCGAAGGATGCGGTGCGCATCGAAGAGTTTCTGAACTACTTTCAATACGATTACCCGGCGCCGACGGCGGAAGACGAGCCCCCATTTGCCACCACGATGGAGGTCGGTCCCGCGCCGTGGCGCGAGAAGCACCGACTCGTCCACGTCGGCATTCAGGGCCGGCGCGTGCCCCAGGCCGAGCGCCCGCCGAGCAACCTCGTCTTCCTGGTCGACGTGTCCGGCTCGATGCGATCGCCCCGAAAATTGTCCCTCCTCAAGAAAGGCTTTCGGATGCTGTCCGAGCAGCTTCGCCCCGAAGACCGGGTGGCGATGGTCGTGTATGCGGGCTCCTCCGGAATCGTGCTGGAGTCGACCCCCGGCACCGAGACCGATTCGATCAAGCAGGCCATCGCCCGGCTGCAGGCGGGGGGCTCCACTGCGGGCGCTGCGGGCATCCGGCAGGCGTACAACGTGGCGGAGGAGAACTTCGTCGAGGACGGGATTAATCGCGTCGTTCTGGCCACGGACGGGGACTTCAACGTAGGGGTCTCGAGCGACGGGGCGCTCCAGCGGCTCGTGGAGGAAAAGCGGGAGGGGGGCACCGCGCTCACGGTGCTGGGCTTCGGCACCGGCAACATCAAGGACAACAAGATGGAGACCCTTGCCAACCACGGCAACGGGAATTACTACTACGTCGACTCGGCCACAGAGGCCCGCCGGGTGCTCGTCGAGGAACTGGGCTCGACGCTGCAGACGATTGCGAAGGACGTGAAGATCCAGGTCGAGTTCAACCCGGCGGAGGTGGCGGCCTATCGGCTCGTCGGCTACGTGAACCGGCAGCTCGACGACGAGGAGTTTGCCGACGACAGCACGGACGCGGGGGAGCTCGGGGCGGGCCACAGCGTCACGGCGCTCTACGACGTCATTCCGCGGGGCGTAGAGTCGGAGGTGGACGTGCCGACGGTGGGGGATCTGAAATATCAGGAGACCCAGCCCAGCGACGAGGCGTCGGCCTCGGACGAGTTGCTGACCCTGAAGCTGCGCTACAAGGCGCCGGACGGGGACGAGAGCCAGCTTCTCAAGCGTCCGCTGACCCGCGAGATGGCCACCCGGGAGGTGTCGGGCGACTTCCACTTTGCGGCGGCCGTGGCGGGGTACGGCATGCTGCTCCGCGATTCGAAGTACAGCGGGTCGCTCACGCTCGACGCCGTGCGGCAGTTGGCCGAGCGGGGGCGGGGAGACGACCCCGATGGGACGCGGGCGGGCTTCATCTCGCTGGCGGAGGACA
>CAZRPQ010000068.1:0-4860 GCA_964601725.1 uncultured Salinivenus sp.
CCGTTCCAGGTCAGATGCCTCTCCTCCTCGGCGAAGCGAAATCTATTTGCCGGGATGATGGAGTCGGGCACGTCCGAGAATGGCTAAACAGATACGCGGGTCGTCCCTACGTGGACAGATGGGAGCAAAGATGTACATCGAAAGCTCGCAATTGGTATAATAAGCCGTGTGAAGAGGAGTTGAGGGTGAAGTCGTCTCTGTGGGGCTCTCTTGGAGAAATCGAGGCTCAATTCTTTCGGGAGCGTGCGGTATTTTCGGGCTGCGCCTTTTCCATGAACGTCGGACGTAATGCGGGCCGTGCTCAGTAACAAGCGCATTGTCATCTTCTCGGTCTTCGTGGCCGGGCTCTGCTCGCTCGTCTACGAGTTGCTCATCAGCACGACCACCTCGTACTTCCTCGGCGACAGCGTGCAGCAGTTCTCCGTCACCATCGGCCTGTACCTCGCGTCGATGGGGCTCGGGTCTTATATCTCGCGGTTCGTCCAGAGCAAGCTGCTCCGCGCCTTCGTCGCCGTCGAGGTCATGCTCGGCCTGGTGGGGGGGCTGGCCGTGCCTCTCCTGTATCTCACCTACGCCTACGGGGCCGTCTTCTGGCCTGTGGCCGTCGGTCTGATTGTGGCGATCGGGGCCTTCACGGGGCTCGAGATTCCGCTGCTCACGCGCCTGATGGACCGGGAGGAGTCGCTCGACATCAATCTCGCGAACATTCTCTCGTTCGACTACCTGGGCGCGCTCCTCGCCACGCTCGCCTTCCCGTTCGTCCTGCTGCCGGTACTGGGCACCTTCCGGGCGTCCCTGACGCTCGGGCTGCTGAACCTGGGCATCGGGGGCGTCAACGTGTGGTGGTTCACGGACCTGCTGGACGGGCGGACGCGGCGTCAGGGCTACCTGTGGACCGCCGGGGCTGCCCTCGTGCTGGTCGGGCTCCTGGCCGCCTCCGGCCCCCTCATGGACCGGTGGAGCAGCGCCGTCTACGAGGATCGCGTCGTGTACCGCAAGCAGACGGCGTACCAGCGCATCGTCATGACGCGGTACCAGAACGACCTGCGCCTCTTCCTCGACGGCAACCTTCAGTTCTCCTCGCGCGACGAGGAGCGCTACCACGAGCCCCTGGTGCACGTGCCGATGGGCACGGTGAAATCCCCGAAGCGCGTGCTCATCCTCGGGGGCGGCGACGGCCTCGCGGCGCGGGAGGCGCTCAAGTACAGCGGCGTCGAGCAGGTCACGATCGTCGACCTGGACCCGAAGATGTTCGAGCTCGGGCGCACGAATTCGACCCTCACGCGGCTGAACGACCGCAGCCTCCACAGCCCTCGCGTGCGCACCATTGCCAGGGACGCGTTCGTCTTTCTGGACGAGACGGACCGGACGTACGACCTGATCCTCGCCGACCTGCCGGACCCGAACACCACGTCGCTCGCCCGGCTCTACAGCCGCACCTTCTACGGCCTCGTCCGGAGCCACCTCGCTCCGGGCGGGGCCTTCGTGACGCAGGCGACCAGTCCCTACTTTGCCCGCCGGGCCTTCTGGACGATCCACGAAACCGTTGCGGCGGCCGGCTTTGCACACACGTACCCGTATCACGTCAACGTGCCCTCGTTCGGGGAGTGGGGCTTCGTGCTCGCCGCCGACCGGCCCCTCGATCCCGCCGCGGAGGCCCCGTCGGTGAACACGCAGTACCTGAACGCCACCGTGCTGCCCGGGCTCTTTCGGTTTCCAAAAGACCTGCAGCCCCCAGAGACCGTCCGCCCCAGTACGCTCGACCGGCCCCGGGTGCTCGACGTTTATCTGGAGGGGTGGGAGTACTGGAACTGATCGACGGGCGGCCCCGCGAACACAGGCGCGGTCTTCGTGTGAAAATGATTGGTCGTTTTTGCATATTGGTTTGACCGGCTCGCCGCTCGCATTCTCCGTCACGCACCAACTCGATCCATGGGCTTTTTCGACTCCCTCTTCGGCGGCAGCGACGAAGACACCTCGCCGGACGACTCGGTCCAGGACCCGACGCTGAAAGACCTCCGCGAGGGCTACATGCTCGACCATGAGATGCGCACCTGGGAGGTGACCCAGCACGCGAAGTACGACTACGAAGGGTGGCCCGCGGACGAGTGGACCCTCTCGAACGGGGACGATATTCTCTTCCTGGAGTACGAGTACGACGACGGCGACATCTTTCTGCTGTCCGAGCCCGCGGAGATTACGGACGTGACCGTGGACGGGGAGCCCTTCCGGGCCGTCGTGCGCGAGGGAGATCCCCCCAGTACGCTCACGTACCAGGGCACCGACTACGTCCTGGCCGAGGAGGGCCCGGCCACGCGCACCGTCGACGACCGCACGAACTCGCTCCACTACTGGGTTTACGAGGCCGACGACGGATTTGTGGCCCTCGAACGCTACGGCTCGAGTGACTGGAGCGTCTACGACGGCCGCGAGGTGGAGCCGTACGAGTTCGACAACATTCTTCCGAGGGCCCAAAGCTCCTGACGCGCTCTACCGTGGGTCCGGTAACGTTTGCACCGCGGTGCGCGTACCTTGCACGAGGACGTTTCTTCGCTCCCGTTTACTGACCCGCCGTTGCCAATGTCTCTCACCCGCCGTCTTCGCCGCCTGATCCAGGCCGAACTGGGACGCCTCCGCGACGATCCGCTCGACGACGAGGCGACAGGCGCGCAGCCCGACGCCGAGGCGAGGTCGCCGGACGACGCCTCTGCGTCGAAAGAGGCCGAATCGCCCGACGTGCCGCCGGACGTGGCGGAGGCGTACCGGGCCCTGGAGGTGCCGGTGGGCAGTGGGCGCGAGGCCGTCAAAAAGGGCTACCGACGCGTCATGAAGAAGTACCACCAGGATCGCTTTCAGAACGACCCGGACAAATACGAGGTGGCAGGGGAAGTGTCCAAGCGACTGAACCAGGCCCGCGACCGCGTCCTCGACTATCTCGACGCTGAAGACTCCTGATTCCACTCGCTCGATCCCTGCCCCCCGCTGAGCCATTTCCATTCACCGACCCTTTCCGTCTCATGGAAGATACTAGTGCCGACCTCGACGCCGACACCTTCCAGACGCTCTCCAACTGGGCGGGCGACCTCGGCCTCATTATCACGAAGAAAGACGAAGACGAGGCCCTTCTCGTCGTGGAGGACGAGGAGCGCCACATCACCAACCTGGTGATTGACTGCGAGGACCCGATCCTCGAAATCCAGCAAACCATCATGGCCGTCCCGCCCGGGGCCGACGCCTCCCGACTGTTCGAGCGGCTGCTTCAGATGAACGGGACCCTCGTTCACGGCGCCTTCATCCTCAACGAGGACGGCGATGAGGTGCGCTTTCGCGACACCCTTCGCCTCGCCACGCTGGACCGGGAAGAGCTCCGGGGCACCATCAACGCCATTCATTTCGCCCTGGAGGAGTACGGCGACGAGTTGATCGACCTCCGCTACAGCCTCGACGAGGAGCCCGCCGCCAAATAATTCACCCGACACGTCTTACGCACCAATCCCCCCTACGTCATGAGTCTATTCAAGCGCGCCATCAACCTGTTCAAGTCCGAAGCCAACGCGGCCATCGACGAGGCCGAGAACCCCGAGAAGATGCTGAAGCAGGGCATCCGGGACCTGAAAGATGATCTGCACAGCGCCAAGGAGGCCCTCGCCGAGACGAAATCCGTCGTCAACAAGCTGGAGCGTGACAAGAACGAGTCCGAAAACCGGGCTCAGAAGTACGAGAAGGACGCCAAGAAGCTGCTCCAGAAGGCGAAAAACGGGGACATGGACCCGGAGAAGGCCGAATCCCTCGCCAGCAAGGCGCTCGACAAGAAGAAGCAGTCGCAGAGCGAGGCCGAGAAGCTCCAGGCCAGCTACGAGAAGCAGAAGCAGCAGGCCGAACAGCTCCAGCAGAAGATCAGCGATCTGGAGCAGCAGATTCAGCAATACGAGAGTGAGCTTACCACCCTGAAGGCCCGCTCGAAGGCCGCCTCTGCCACCCGAAAAGTGAACGAAGAGCTGGCCCAGAGCGACAGCGACGGCACCATCTCGATGATGGAGCGGATGAAGGAGAAGGTGGAGAAGGAGGAAGACATGGCCGCCGCCTACGGCGAGATGGCGGAGGAGAGCAAGAGCGTCGACGAGGAGATCGACGCCGCGCTTGAGGAGTCGTCGTCCGGCACCGACGAGGAGCTCGAGCAGCTGAAGGCAGAGCTCGACAGCGACGGGGAAAGCAAATGATGCGTGATTCGTGGTGCGTGACTTTTGATGTGTTTGCGTCGCCGCGTTTCACGCATCACCTCTCATGGATCACGCCCCCAGTACGCCTACAAACGACCCCCGGCGGCACTGCTCGGGCGGGCGGCATCACGGCCCGGGAGGTCTGCCCCAACGATAGGCTCCGATGCACTGCAGGACCGTTCCGGTGCTCATCGCGCTGACACGTCCAGTCCATCGCCATGCCCACGCCCTCCTCTCGGTCCGAGTCCCCCACGGCCCCGGCGCCCCCTTCGTGTCAGGGCACGCACCTGATCTGCGAGCTTTACGGGGCTTCGCACCTGACCGACGTAGAGTACATTGCGGATGCCCTTGAGGCCGCCGCCCGTGCGTGCGGCGCGACCCACCTCGAGACCCGGCTGCATCCCTTCGAGGAGAACGGCGGTGTCACCGGGGCCGTCCTGCTGGCCGAGTCGCACGTCACCATCCACACGTGGCCGGAGCACGACTACGCCGCCGTCGACGTATTTCTGTGTGGGGACTGCGATCCCGAGGCGGCGCTCCCGGTCCTGGAGGAGGCGTTTGGGCCCGAGACGATGGAGCACCGCACGATGGAACGGGGGCAGCCGGCCACAGAGGCGTCGTAAGGGCTTGGGACCGCGCA
>CAZRPQ010000068.1:4960-9024 GCA_964601725.1 uncultured Salinivenus sp.
CGATGGAACGGGGGCAGCCGGCCACAGAGGCGTCGTAAGGGCTTGGGACCGCGCAGGCGGTCAGCGCCGGATGCCTTCGTCGGTGCCGAAGAACGATTCGAGGGCCGGCTCCTTCTCGGCGGCCGTGATGAGCACGATGTGATCGCCCGCCTGAAGCCGCATGTCCTCCGGCGGTACCTTCGTCAAATCGTGCCTGGGCTCGCCCGGCTGGGGGCGGGCCAGCCCGATTGGTACGCAATTCAGCTGCTCTTTGAGGTCCCAGAAGAGGTCGCCCCAGGTCTGCCCGACGTATCCGTTCGTGCCCAGAAGCTCGTACTGCTGGATGTCGTGGTCGCCGTTCTTCTCGCTGGCGGAGAGCAGATCGGACGTGAAGGTGGCCACCTCGGGCTCGTGGAGATGACTCGACGTGAGCTTGGAGGCGAGGTTCTCGGTGGCGACCGCGTACGTGACCCCTGCCGCGTAGAAGGTCTCTTCGAGTTCCGGATTCTCGAGGACGACGTCGAACTCAAGCCCGTCGTAGAGGGCCTTCAGGTTGAGGATGGCGACGAGGCTGTCCTCCTCGCTGTCGAGATTGATGAAGACCTTGATCGACCGCTCGATGTTCACCTGATCGAACGCCGACCAGTCATTGAGCTGAGAGAGGTGAACCTGAACCTCCCCGGGCGAGAAGGTCTCGCGGATGAGCTCTCGCGCCTCCGTTTGGCGCGTGATGACGGCCACCTGCTTGTCCGCGAGCACCAGTTGTCGCGTGATGCGGTGGGCCAGAGCGTTCCAGCCGAGGAGAACGACATGGTTTTCGAAGTCGATTGACGAATTCGACATGGCGGGGATATGGCCGTTCGGGGAGACGAGTCGTTGGGAGGGGAATCATGCGTTCGGGGCGGACGCAGGGCTCCGGGTGAGCCCCCAGTTTTCCTGAAGCGGCCCGCTATCCCGACCCCTCACAATGAGGATGAGCGTGTCGCCGGCCTCGACGGGGACCTCGTCCTCGGGAAGCTTGAGAAGCCTCTTCTCGTTCCCGTCCGTTTTGCTCAGGCCGATGGCGAGGGCCTGCCGCGCCTCGTGCAGAGAGCGGAAGAGGTCCCCGTAGGACGCACCCGCGATCTGGCTTCCGGCCTCGACGGTGTACTGTTGCAGGTCGAACTCGGTCTCGTCCTGGGACGTCGAGATCAGTTCCTGCGCGAACCGGGCCACGTCGGGCTCAAAGATGACGCTGGCGATCAAGTGGGCCGCGTTGGTGTCCGACGACACGACCTTGGCCACCCCCGCGTTGCGAAAGGTCGCCTCGAGCTCCTCGTTGTGGACGGCGACCACGAAGTCGACGTCCGGGAAGTGATTCCGGAGATTGAGGAGGTGAATGAGCGTGTCCGTGTCGGAGCCGACGTTCAGCAGAACGCGGTGGGCCCGCCGCAGGTTGACGCGATTGAGCCACTTTGGGTCGTCGAACTCGGAATAGAGGGGAAACACCACCTCCGGAAACCGCTCGTGAATCGTGTCGACGGCCTGGCGGTCGCGGGTCACCACCACGATTGGGGCGCTCAGAATTGGGCCGCTCAGTCCCTGGAGCTGATCGACGATGCGGGCGGTCGAGTCATTCCAGCCGAAAATGACGAGGTGGCCGGACGCGTCGAGGCCGTGGTGGCCGAGGCGGCGGTGCTCCCGATAGGTTGCGAACAGGTCGGCGACCTTCCCGATCAGGACGCCGAGGACGCCCAGGCTGCTCAGGACGAAGATCACGCCCACAATCTGCCCGGGCCCCGATACCGGGTAGAAGTCCCCGTAGCCCACCGTCGTGAGGGTGACGACGGCGTACCAGACGGCATCGCCCACGTCCTGAATATTGGCGGCATCGGGCGCGTACGCCTGCTCGATGCGGGGGAGCACAAAGATGCCTCCGACGAGTAGGACGCCGAGCACGGCGCTCAGCCACTTTGTGAAGTTGCGCATTGGCCTGAAGACATCGGTCGATCGGAAGAGCGGCAGTGTAACAGCACTGAAGGTAAGATCCGAACGCCGATTTTGAAAGTAGTGCCCTACAGGTTCAGGGAGACGAGGGGGACTTTCCTTTGGAAAAGCAGTACCGGGGCGGCGAACGAAACCACTGTGGGCTGGGGAACGGCAAACTTCAGCCGCGGGGGACAAGAGCACGACCCATCCGTCCTGCGTGCGTCTAGACGGCAACGCTGTTCGCTGGGCAGATCAAGCCAAACGGATCCCCACTCGGCTGCGCAGAAGGCCAGCGGGACGCAGGTCTACCCTCCGCGACTATTCGACCTCCACGTACTCCCCGGACGAGCCGGGGTCCCCGCGCAGGACGGCGCCTACACGCGTCTTCGGGTGTCCCAGCTGAAGCCCCAGCAGAGCGAGACCGAGCGGTCCAGCCACCGTGCCAGCAAGCACTGCAGCCTCCAGCCCGGAGAGCAGACCAGCAAGGGGCACGATGAGCAGAACAAGACCGCCGACCGGTGCCAGTCGCCGGGCCGCCGAGCGGGAGACGATTCGATCCCGACCGGCCCCAAGTCCAAGAGCGAGGCCGGCAAGCGCTACGGGGACGACGAGTACGTGCATCAACGGCCACGCACTGAGCTTCTCTTGCCAGAGGAGGGCACTGACCTTAATCATGCCGGCCGCCGCCATCCCTCCAAACAGCAGACCGGGATACTTCCGAAGATATGCGTCCACATCGTCGCTCTTTCGATTCCCGAATTACGAAGGGCCGTGGGGACCCTTGGAGATATACCCTCAATCAGTATTCCCGTGGTGGGTCCTGAGTTCCTGCGCCTCAATTCCAGCGTGTCCCGACCCCTCTCCACCGCCCCACCCGACGCTTGGCGGCAAATGCCGTACTGCGTTGCCCCGACCGATGGACGATCAATGCGCTCCCACGCCGGGGTGGGTCCGCTCGAAGGCAAGCGCAGAGCCGGCCTCACAGAAGGCCGTCGGACAGGTGCAGTACCGGTACACGAAGTGGAAATGGAACGCTTCCCCAATGAGGACCAGCACATGAAACACTTCGTGGTCCTCGATAACCCCCGGCCACAGCACAGGCCATTCCGTGGCGAAGACGACCGCCCCGACGCTGAACACCAGGGCCCCGATGACAAACGAGCGCAGGCGCCGCCAAGGAGCGAACTGAGCCGTCGCAAACAGTCCCAGGCTGCAGGTCCACCCCACGCCGAGGTAGATCACGGCGATTTTCCACCCCCCTAGCGAGTCGACCGTTAGTTCGACCACGATGGCCAGCAAGGTGAGGCCCCAGGTTAGGGCCAGGAGGTGGTCCGCCCATCGCGCTTCGAGCGCGGAATAGATGGCAGTGCCCGTCCCGGCAATGAGGAGAAAGATCGCCACGTGATCAATTTTCCCGTAGAGATCGAGGCGGCTCGGGGACGTCTCTACGTAGTGAAAGAGCGCGCTCGCCGTAAAGGCCAGGACCACGGTGCCCCCGTACACGGCCATTGCCCATCCCGGCCGTCCCTGCCCGCGGGCGCGGCGAACCAAGACGACCGTGGCCCCCAGCGCCACCAGGGCCCCGAACGCGTGGCTCACTGTACTGAACGGTTCCCGAATGCCCCAGAGGGAAAAAATCTCAAGAAGCTTCATGGCGTCTGTGCCTCTCGATGGTCGGAAGACGGCGCAAGCGCGTTCCGAGGTCGAATCGTCCTCTTTTAGGGGAGAGTGTTTGCGAAAGCGTTACGGGCCTCTGCCAGGGAGGTCCTCCCGGCAACCGTATCTTGGCCTCATTGATCTGATATTGCCTCCCTCATCCCGTTTGGAGACATCGTGTCGGGGCGACCGTGCACCGAATTCAGCAGACGGAAGACAGTCTATTTTCTCGTAAACGCATAATTTTCGGGGTTTTAACGTTGGGTGGTATTTCAAGTCTGTGAGTTGGGATCCAGAAGCCGTGCGGCCCTCACAAGAGACGGCGGACGGCGGACACCCCGGGAGTACTTGGTCACTCCGTTCCCAGCGCAGCCCGGAGACTACTCGGTCGCTCCCGCTCCCAGCGCCGCGGACGGCTGTTTCTCGGCGCTGATCGGCGGTCGGGGGCCTGAGCCCTGCGA
>CAZRPQ010000069.1:0-8948 GCA_964601725.1 uncultured Salinivenus sp.
TCCAGAGCCGGCGGGTGCGCTTCGTCCCCAGCCCCTTTACCTGCATCACGTCCATCAGGCCGGGCGGGACGGCGCTGAGCAGCTCGTCTCGGAGTTCGAAGGAGCCGCCGTGGAGAATGTCGGCCACATGGTCGGCCATCGCGTCGCCAATGCCCTGCACGTCGACGAGGGTGCCCTCCCCGAGCCGATCCGCCACGGCGTCGTCGAGCCCACTGAGGGAGCGAGCCGCCCGCGAAAAGGCGCGGGCCCGGTGCGGGTTGCCCCCCGTGAGCTCCAGCAGATCGGCCGTTTCCTGAAGGACGTCTGCGATCTCGTCATTGCTCATCGGTGGGGGGCTCGGAGGGAGCGAGGACAACGAAGAGTTGGAATTAAGGCTGCTCCCCGCAACACGTCGAGCCCCCAAATTGATTCCGAAAGCGCCGACGCAGACGCCGGATCTCTCCCGGCCCGTCGGTGATACAATGGTCCTTCACAAAGCGAGCCCCCGTCAGTTTATCCCGCGCAGCGTGAGCCATGAGTCGGACAGGATCTACTCTTCTGGGAGGGGGGGTGCTCGTCCTCCTCGGCCTGCTTTTGGGATTGGCGATCGACGAGATCGGGTCTCCAGATCCCGACCTCGGGGCCGCCACTCAGAAGCTGGTGTCGGCCCACGAAACCATCCGCTCCCACTACGTCCAGCCCCTCTCCCCGGACACGCTCACCGAAAACGCGGTTCGCGGCCTCGTCTCGGCCCTCGACCCCCACTCTGCGTACGTCGATCAGGAGCGCATGGAACGCGTGCAGGACACCTTCGAGGGAGCGTTCGAGGGCATTGGCATCACGTACGAACTCATCGATGGGCCGCAGGGGCGGACGGGGACGGACACCATTGCCGTCGTGACCGTGGTGCCGGGCGGCCCCAGTGAAAAGGCCGGACTGCTCCCCGGAGATCGGATCGTGGCGGTCGGTGGGGCGTCGGCTGTGGGGTGGCCCCGCGAGCGCATTCGGTCTCGGCTGACGGGGCCGGAGGGCACCTCGGTGCAGGTCACGCTGCGCCGTCCCGGTCGGACAGCGCCCGTCCGCACCACGATCACCCGGGATCGGGTCCCCCTGCGCACCCTGCACGCGGCCTACATGATGAATGACAGTACGGGCTACCTGCGGCTCCGGCGCTTCGCACAGACCACCCACCGGGAGGTGTCGGAGGCACTGCGGAACCTCGCCGAGGCGGGCATGCGTCGATTGATCCTCGATCTTCGGGACAACCCCGGGGGGTTGATGTCCGAAGCTCGGGCGGTGGCCGATGAGTTTCTGGTGGAGGGGCAGCGCATCGTTACGGCTCGGAGTGAACACAACAACTATTCGCACACCCGCTATGCCACGGCGGAGGGAGCCTTCGAGGATCGGCCCCTCATCGTCCTGGTCAACGAGCGGACGGCGTCCGCGGGCGAGATTGTCGCCGGTGCCCTTCAGGATCACGATCGGGCCCTCATCGTGGGGCGCCCAACGTTTGGGAAAGGGCTCGTGCAACGTCAGTTCAATTTTGACGACGGAAGCGGACTTCAGCTGACCATTGCCCGCTTTTACACGCCGTCGGGCCGGGTCATTCAACGGCCGTATGACGGCGCTCGCGGTCAGGGAGGAGAGGAGCGCGCGGGCATTCACGGTCCAGCCGGTCCGGTCGGAGGTGCGGACACGATTCTGCGTCGCGTCACCGCGAGCCATGTGGAAGACGGGGGCGGGGGCATTCATCCCGATCGTGTCGTTGATCGGGAGGCCGGCGGTGGGGCCTTCCACCCGAGCCTCGACCGTCACGACGTGGTTCGGGCCTTCGCCCGGAGGTGGATGGACGCTCGGGCCGATTCACTCCGGGCCCGCTGGGGAGAACGACCTGAGGCATTTGTGGAACGGTTCACACTGTCCCCGTCGGCCGTCGCGGCATTTCGAACGTACGCGGAGGGTCCCAGTGCGGGACTGGTATCGCACTCGGCCGGATCGATTTCTGTGTCGGAGGCCTCTGCGCGCACGAGGGCTCCCAAATCTTCGATCGATATTCAAATCTCGCGGGAGTATTCTAATCGTGTGTCCCACACCTTAGTCAAGAGCTATATTGGCCGTCGGCTGTTCGGAACGTCAATATGGCTTCGCATACGGAACGCCGTCGATCCGATTGTTTCGAATGCACAGCGAACCTGGTCAAACGCCGAGGCCCTTGCGTCGCGCTATCCGGTCAAATAGCCGAGTCGGCGTTTCTTCCCGCCTGCCAGGAGCGAGAGCGAAAATGTCCTTGAAAATGGACTTGCCGTCTGGAGCGAGAACTGTGCCCCTTTGACACCCTCTTCCGGACTGCATATACTAAAAAAGTGTAGGGTAACTTGCTTCTGACCTGCGTCGACGTGTGCCTTACGCAGCGCGATTCGTGAGGCCGGTTTCGAGGAAATTTCTTGCAAATCCGGCGTCGCACCCCACCCCTGATCTTCATCCTCCAACAGACTCGACTGAGCATTAGCCACTTATGGTGATTCTGGATAAGCTGTCGGTTCAACTTTTGCTTCTGCTGCCCCAGGCTGATGGTGGCGGTGCCATTAACGCCCTCGTTCAGCGCTTCAACGAGGGGGGCGAATGGATGTGGCCCGTTCTCATCTGCCTCATCATCGGGCTTGCAATTTCCTTCGAGCGCATTATTTCTCTCAATCGCGCCGACATCAACACGCAGGCCTTTCTTCAGCGCGTGAAGGAAGCCCTCGACGAAGGGGGGATTCCAGCGGCTGAGGAAGAGTGCGCCAGCACGCGTGGCCCCGTCGCGTCGGTCTTCCAGGCCGGACTGCTGCGGGCCGATGAGGGCATTGACGCCGTCGAAGAGGCCGTCGTCTCGTACGGCTCCATCGAGATGAGCTTTCTCGAGCGTGGGCTCGTCTGGCTGTCGCTCTTTATTAGCGTCGCTCCAATGCTCGGCTTCCTGGGAACCGTCATTGGAATGATCAGGGCCTTCGACTCCATTGAGGAGGCCGGAGACATTTCCCCGCGACTCGTGGCCGGGGGCATTAAGGTTGCCCTGCTGACGACCGCGTTCGGGCTGATCGTGGCCGTCATCCTCCAATTCTTCTACAACTACGCCGTGTCGAAGATTGACCGACTGGTGGCCGAGATGGAAGATGCATCTATTGAGCTGGTCGACGCGCTCGTGGCTCTGGAGCGAGGCGAGTCCGCAACTGCCGAGAAGTCGATTCCGGAGAGCGTTGGCGAACGAGAAGAGTAGTCCGGCGGAACGCCCGTTCTCCGGGCAGGCCCGCCTCGTACTCTTCTCTCTTTTTCCACCCCATAGACGGACACACCTTTTATGAGTCAGAATGCCATTCTCCCCATTGCCATCTGGGCGGCCATTGCCCTCGCTGGGTTGAGCATCCTCGGGATGGGGATCTTCGGACTTCGCAGTCTCGTGTACGGCAAAGTGGAGCCGTTGAGCATTGTGATCATCGCAATTCCTGGGATCCTCATTGCGGTTCTCGGGTTTACGATGCAAACCTGGGTCCAGGCCGGCATTTACACGCTCGTCGCTATGTTCGGCCTTGCGCTTCTTGGCCTCCTGCTCACAGGGGTCCGCAAGCTGTTTATCTAGCTGTTTATTTAGTGCCCTAGAGCAAGCACTCGCTGAACTGTCCATTGGTAGCTGTATCGTTTTATGCCTGGACTGCTGGACAAACGACGTGAGGACCGAGAGGAGGCATCCATCCCGACTGCAGGAATGGCCGACATTGCCTTCCTGCTGCTCATCTTCTTCCTGGTCACCACGACGATCAACGTCGATACAGGGATCGGGATGACCCTGCCTCCCAAGCTGAAGCCGGAACAGAAGCCCCCGCCGGTGAAGGAGCGGAATCTTATGAAGGTCCTGGTGAATGCCCAGGGCGATGTCTTGGTTGAGGAAGAGCGCGCCTCGGTGGCACAGGTTCGGGAACGTGTCAAGAAGCACGTGCTGAACTACGGCCAGAACGCAGACCTGTCCGACAGCCCCGACGATGCGGTCATCTCGATCAAGACCGACGCCAAAACCCCCTACAGCACCTACGTCGAGGTCCTCGATGAGGTGTGGATGGCCTACCGCGAAATCTGGGACCGGATTGCCACGACAAACACGATTCCCGGGCCGGAAAACGAGTCAGCGGGGCTTGCACAGACCTACTCCAGTTACCGAGAGTATGAAAACAGCCTCGGGCCCGAAGAGGAAAACAAAATCCGTGAGGCGTTTGGCGCCCAGATCTCGATTGCCGAACCCGATACTGGTGAGTAAAAGCTCCCCAGCGATCGTGAGCCTCCGTCCTCCCTTGCCTTTTTCGCAACCAACACTCTTCTCTCATGGCCTCGCAGAAGTTTGAACGGGGACGTTCGAGCACGGAGCCAGAGTTCACTACGGCCTCGCTTCCGGACATCGTGTTCATGCTGCTGATTTTCTTCATGGTGGCGACGGTGCTCCGAGAGACCAACATCAAAGTCCGCACAAAGCTTCCCCAGGCTGAGGCCTTGTCGAAAATTGATCAGAAGCGGCTGGTCTCGAAGGTGCACATTGGACCGCTCAAACGAGGAGAAAACAAGGGCCAAACCGCCATTCAAATTGGCGACGCGCTGATCGAGGATCGGCGCGCCATCCGGCAGATCATGTACACCAAGCTGCAGGAACAGCCGAAACTCATCGTCTCCTTGAAGGTGGACCAAGAGTCCGAAATGGAAATTATCAATCAGGTCCAGCAGGAGCTTCGCGAAGCAAATGCGCTTCGGATCAATTACTCGTCGAACCGTGAGGGGCCTCCTCCGTCCTGACACCCCACGTTCTATCGCTCCAAAAAAGCTCTGCTTCCCGGCAGGGCTTTTTTGTTTGGCGGTTTCTGTGGCGAGAGCGCCTCTCGGGTTCCAACGGCAGACGAGAACCCGCCCAAACAACGATCTCTACCCACCCGATTCTGACCTGTCTCTATGGCCCACCATCTCACCCTGCTCCCCGGCGACGGGATTGGTCCCGAAGTGACCGAGGCCGCCGTACGAGTCATTGAAGCGGCCGGGGTCGATGTGTCCTGGGATCGTCACCGCGTCATTGGAGCGACGGCGGTTGAACGAGGCCGCCCGGCCCTTCCGCCCGACGTCCTCGACTCGATCCAAGAGCGGGGCGTGGCCTTGAAGGGGCCCGTGACGACGCCGGTCGGGCAGGGCTTTACGAGCGTGAACGTGCAGCTCCGCCAGCGCCTCGACCTGTACGCGAACGTGCGCCCCGCCACGTCGCTTGAGGGGCTCGACACGCCCTTCGAGGACGTGGACCTGATCATCTTTCGGGAGAACACGGAGGGGCTCTACTCGGGCATCGAGTACTTCGACGAGCGACTCGAAATCGCCGACTCGATCGCTCGGTTAACGAAGCGGGGCTCGGAGCGAATCATCCGGTTTTGCTTCGAATACGCGAAGGCGAACGACCGGGAGCACGTGACGCTGGCCCACAAGGCCAACATCCTGAAGAAGACGTCGGGGCTGTTTCTCGACATTGGCCACGAGGTGGCGGCCGAGT
The DNA here is from genome assembly GCA_964601725.1 of uncultured Salinivenus sp. Classification (GTDB taxonomy): domain Bacteria; phylum Bacteroidota; class Rhodothermia; order Rhodothermales; family Salinibacteraceae; genus Salinibacter. The sequence goes on from CAZRPQ010000069.1 coordinate 5,534, forward strand.
ACCCTGAGATCAGGTTCGACGATCGCATTATCGACAATTTGTGCATGCAGCTCGTTGTGAATCCCAACGACTACGACTGCATCGTGTCGACGAATCTGTTTGGGGACATTCTGAGCGACCTGACCGCTGGGCTGGTGGGGGGGCTGGGCGTGACGCCTGGGGCCAACGTCGGGGACGAGCTGGCGGTCTTCGAGGCGGTGCACGGAAGTGCTCCCGACATTGCGGGCCAGAACGTGGCGAACCCGACGGCCATGATTCGTACGGCGGTCATGATGCTCCGCCATATCGACGAAGACGACGCCGCGACGGCCATCGAACGGGTCCTCTTCGACATGTACCGGACAGGTGACGTGCTCACCCAGGACGTAGGGGGCGACGCGACGACGTCTGAGTTCGCCGAGGTGCTGGCCGATCGCGTGGCCGAGGCGGTGGACGCGTAACCTTTTCTGAGTCGTGAGTGATGAGTGAGGGGTCGTGAGTCATGAGTCACGAGTCATGAGTAGTTGGTCACGGGGGAGGAGTTGCGGGGGGGGCGAAGACTCCGGTTCTGTGAACTAAGTAGAACGACAAAACAACTTTAAAAATCGTCATTCCGAGCGGAGCGAAGCGAAGTCGAGGAATCTCTTAGCATACTGGCAAGACCGGCCCCTTCAGGCGTTTTCCTCCCGGCCCGAAGAGATTCCCAGAGGATGACCCTGCAGGCCCCTTCGACTCCCTCCTCCCTTCGCTCGTCGGTCGCTCAGAATGACTTTTAGTTAACGTATTTGTTTTGATCTACTTAGGGACTTCTCGAACAGTCGGGTCCTTCTGTCGGGGAGAATGGATACCGGGGGGAGAACCACGGAATTCGTGGGCAAGAGCGCGCCGCCGCTGGGGGCGCTTTCGTTTTTCGGTCAATTCGCGTGAATGTATCTGTCATGATTCAACGCATACAGACGGTCTATCTGCTGCTCGGTGCCCTCGCGCTGGCGGGGATGGGACTCTTCGATGCGCCCTGGAGCGGGGTCGCCGCGAGACAATTTGACTGGTTTGTGCCGTCTCTGATTGGGCTGCTGGTCGTGACGGCGGGTACGGCCCTCGGGGCGATTTTTTTGTACAACCAGCGGAAGACGCAGCGAACCGTCGTCGTGGGCGTCCAGGTTCTGACAGTACTCCTGGCAGGGGTGCTGTACGGGGGGCTGTACCTGGCCGAAACGCTGACCTTTACGGGGGCGTCGGGCCTTCTTTGGGGCCGGACAATCGTGCTCCTGCTTCCCATCCTTGCCTACGGTCTCTTTCTGCTGGCCCGCCGGGGCATCGAGAGCGACATCGAGCGGGTGGAGCAGATGAATCGAGGAAGAATCCGGTAGCGGTCGCCCTCAGGGCTGAATGCGATGTCCGCCGACTGGCCCCCTCGGATCTACGTCGTTCTCATCCTCGGCGTCATTAGCTTTGCCTTTGCGCCGATCCTGGTGCGCTGGGCGGGCGACGTGCCCGGCATTGCGATCGCGGTGTGGCGAACGGTGACGGCGGCCGTGGTGTTGGTTCCGGCGGCTGCGCTTCGCATCGGGCCGGAGGTGCGCCGGTTCACGCAGCGCGACGTGGGACTGATTCTTGGGGCCGGGGTGTTTCTGGGCCTTCACTTTATCGCGTGGATCGAGTCGCTCTATCACACGACGGTCGCCAGTGCGTCGGTACTGGTCACCACGAGCCCCCTCATTCTCGCGGTCCTTGGGTACGTCGTTCTTGGGGAGCGACTGAGCCGCACGACCGTCGCCGCCATTGGGACGGCCGTCGGGGGGGCGGCCCTCATTGGATGGGCCGATGCGGGGACGGTGGTGCTGGGACGCGGGGCTCTCTGGGGCAACTCGCTCGCCCTCAGCGGCGCTGTCCTCGTGAGTCTGTACCTGCTGATCGGGCGGGTTGTGCGGCAAAAGGTATCCTGGCTGGCCTACGTAACGCCCCTCTACGCCGTGGCGGCCCTGACGGCCTTGGGCGCCGCTGCTGTAAAGGGGGTTCCCCTGTTTGGCTACTCCTGGCGGTTCTACGCCCTCTGCGCGGGGCTCGCGCTCGGCCCGCAGGTGCTGGGGCACGGGTCGTTCAACTACGCGCTTCAGTACGTGCCCGCCGCCATCGTGGGGCTGCTGGCGCTGCTCGAGCCGGTGGGGGCGTCGATCCTGGCCTACACATTCTTCGGCGAGGTGCCCCCACCCGCCTCGATCGTTGGGATGGCGGTCGTGATGGGGGCCGTGGCGGTTGTCGTCCGGCGTCGAGAGACGGGGCCTTCCTCCGAGCCCGAGGGCGTGCCGTCCGGTCGCCCGGGGGCGAGCGGGGAAGGAGGGCGATGATTGGACTCCTCACCCAGTCGGAGCGAAGTTGGAGGCCGGAAGGGCCGCGTAGGTGCGCCGGCCCCGGAGAAAGTAGTCAACCGGCACGAGGCCGCGGTACGGGGGGAGAACCGCCGGTTCAGAAGGACCCGGCCGCTCGTCGCGGTAGTGGTGCCGCATCCGGAAGGCGTCGCGGTAGGCGCGGAGCATGGCCTGTGCCTCCTGCCAGCGCCCCATCGTGAGTGCGCGCCCGAAGGCGGCCACATCGCAGGTGAGGCGCAGGGGGAGGGTCCGTCGCCACGCCGACGGCGGCAGGTTTTTGTAGAGCATGAGCAGGCTGTTGCGGAAGTTGTAGTACGTCTTCCGGGGGGAGGACTGGGGCAGTGAGGCCCCCCCGATGTGATACACTCTGCTTTCGGGCTCCACGCGAATCCGGTAGCCGTGCCGTTGCAGACGCCAGCAGAGGTCGATCTCTTCCATGTGCATCTCGAACCGCTCGTCGAGGAGTCCCACCTCGTCCAGGGCCGAGCGGCGGAGCAGGAGGGCGGCGCCGGTCGCCCAGAAAACGTCCCGGGCGTCGTCGTACTGCCCCCGGTCGCGCTCCATCGTGTCGAAGAGGCGGCCCCGGGTGAACGGGTAGCCCGCGCGGTCGAGGAATCCGCCGGCGGCCCCGGCATACTCGAATCGCTCCCGGTCGTCGTACTGCAGCATCTTGGGCTGCACGGCGGCCACGTCGGGGTGCCGGTTCACCACGTCGACGAGCGGGCGCAGCCATCCGGGCGGCACCTCGACGTCGTTGTTCAGCAGCACGACGAAGCGCCCCATCGCGTGTGGGAACGCGGCGTTATTGCCCCGACAGAACAGCCAGTTCTCGGGATGGCGCACGATCTTGACCTCTGGGTATTCCCGGGCAATCCAGGCCGCGGTCCCGTCCGTCGAGGCATTGTCGGCGAAAATGATTTCGAAGTCGGGATAGTCGGTGGCTACGACGGAGGGGAGGCACTTTTGAACCACCGATTTGGCGTTCCACGAGACGATGACGATCGAGACGGTGGGATCCGCCATTGCGTTACGGGGTCGGGGTTGAGGGTTGGGCGTTGAGGGTTGGG
>CAZRPQ010000070.1:0-8886 GCA_964601725.1 uncultured Salinivenus sp.
CGCCCGGAGGATGACCTTCGGCCCCTGAAATTCTTCAAACTCGTTCGCTTCGCTCACTCAGGCAGTGAAGAATTTCCGGGCGCTCGGGTCTCCGCCGTCGTCCGGGCGGCATTTTCTTCGAGGCCGAGGGGGAGCAATTTTCCTGCTTGGAAGCCATCCTTTGGGACTGGGACATGGAAAAGAGCATCCTGCGATTAATCTCGAAAAACCACATAGATCGCACGACCGGAAAATCGTAGTGGCTTCACGGGACGTACGGTGCCGTTCGGCCCGCGAATTATGAAGCACTTTTCCAAAGCGGGTCCTTAATGCTTCTTCGGACGGGCCGATAACCATAAGTCGAGAGGCAAAGGTGCCTCGCACGACAAGAATTCGCCGGGTCCCGAGTTGCTTGCCAGGATGGACGGCCGGCGTGCCATTCCGCATTCTCCAGGTTCTCCATGATCCGCCCTAACCTGAGAGTCCCCTCGTTGCTCCGGCCCGAGGACGAGGCCCTTACCATCGACGAAAAGGTTGCGGTGCAGGTCTACCGCCTGATGTGCCTCCTCGGGGTGCCCCTCCCCCCGGCGGTCGGTCTCCTGCAGAACGCGTCCGGTCTTGAGGTCATCGCTCCGATGTGGGCTCGCATCGGGATTTCGGGTGTGCTCGTCACGCTTCTTGGGGCCTCCTACGTTTCGAAAAAGGTCCGCCACTGCTACGTGACGCTGTCCTGGGGAGTGCTCTGCCTTATGATGGTCTGGGTCACGGCCCTGGCAGCGGTGAACCAGTTTGCCGGGGAATATGCGATCGTGTTCCTGTTTGCCTATGCGCTCTTCGGGGGCCTTGTGGCACTTGGAAGCGAGTCGCTCGGTCCGCTCCTGGGGGTTCTGTCGGCGGGGGGGCTGCTTTTGGGAGGTGCGTTCCTGTGGACCCCCACTCTCCAGACGAACCCGCTGATCCTGGGCGGGATCATGGCATTCACGGCGCTCTTCGAGGGCGTTGCCGTCCACTGGGGACTGTCGGTACGAAAGCAGCTTGAAGGACAAGAGCGGGAGCTTCGGGCACAGCAGAACCGCCTCGACCGCATCCTCGAGACGAGCCCAAACGCGATTGTCCGCCTGGGCAGGGACGGGACGTTCGTGCAGGTGAGCGGCCGGGCCGAGGAGGTGTTTGGCCTCGGGACGGAGGAGCTCCTCGGCCGCCCCTACGACGACCCGGCGTGGGAGATTGCCACGTTCAGCGGAAAAGACGTGCCGGAAGAGGAGATGCCTTTCGCCCGGGTTCTCCAGTCGGGGAGGCCGGTTCGGGACCAGGAGGTGTCGATCGAGAGGCCCGACGGGATCCGGCGGTTTCTGTCGGTACGGGGGACGCCGCTTTGTGGGGAAGAGGGGGAGGTCCAGGAGGCACTCTTTCACTTCAGAGATGTTACCGAGCGGGAGCACCGGGAGCAGATCCTTCGGAAGGCACGGCAAGAGGCCGAGGAAGCCGCTGGCCTCAAGTCCGCCCTGCTGGCAAACATGAACCATGAAATCCGCACGCCCCTGACCGCGATTATTGGGTTCGCCGAGGCCGTCGGCACCGAGGCCAGCGAGATCGAACTGCCGGAGGACAGTCCGCTGCCCGGCTACGCAGACCTGATCGAGCAGAGCGGGAAGCGCCTGCTCGAGACCCTCGAGGGCATACTGGACCTCTCGCAACTGGAGGCGGGGCGGATGGAGCTCAGCGCTGAGCCGGTCGACCTCGGCGACCAGGCCCGCCGAGCCGCCGAGGTGCTTCGGCCGGAGGCCCGAGAAAAAGAGATCGACCTTCAACTGGAGACGAGAGGCGCAGAGGCACGGGCCGATGAGGACGGGGTTCAGATCGTGTTGCAGAACTTGGTGGGCAACGCGATCAAGTACACGGGAGAAGGCGGAACCGTGTGGGTCCGCACGTACCCGGAGTCGGGCCGGGCCGTCCTGGAGGTCGAAGACACCGGAGCGGGGATGGAGCCGGAGATGGTCGACCGTCTCTTCGAGCCGTTTCGGCAGGCCTCCACGGGACTGAGTCGGGAGTACGAGGGCACCGGGGTCGGGCTGACGGTGACGAAGAAAGCCGCCGAACAGATGGGCGGGTCGATCGAAGTGGAGACTGAAGATGGGGAGGGGAGCCGATTCATTGCTCGACTGCCGATCGCCGAAAACGGCGCAATGGAACGTGCGGAAGACGTAGACGACCGGTCGGCGGCGGAGATGAGGCAGCAGCTTTCTCAGCCTGAGTCATAAATCAAGACGGACTCTGAAGTCAAGCTCACCTGCGCTCACATTTTTCCTGCGCCGGGCTTTCTTTTTCTCCCGATTACGAATTTGCGGGTCCATGGAGATAAAAACGTTGGATGTTTCATTTCCCACCCTTCCCTCTACGATGGTAGAGGTGAAGAAATTAATCGCGTCCGGCCGGACCGATCCCGACCCGCTGGTCGACATCGTCAAGCGGGGCCCCTCTACGTCCGTCAACGTCCTCCGACGGGCGAACTCCGCGTACTACGGCCTGCGACACGAGGTGGAAAGCGTCGAGCACGCGGTACGCCTCCTCGGGTTTATCGAGGTGAGCTCGATCGCCATGATCGAAGGTGCGAACGGGATGCAGGAGCAGTTCACGGGTCGCACGGATCTGATCAACCGCATCATGCATGCGTCCATCTTCACCGGCCGGTTTGCCCAGCAGCTCACCCGCCAACTTAAGCTTGCCACCGAATGGACCCGTCTGGCCTTCTCCGCGGGGCTTATCCACATCATCTGCCGGCTCGTACTTCTGCACTCCGCCCCGGACCGGTACGAACTCCTGGCTGAAACGCAGGACGCGTCCCTGCCGGAGGCGGACGCCGAGCGCCGCCGCTTCGGGGAGAGCCACCGCACCCTTGCCCCCTTGGCCTGTAGCCACTGGGACCTGCCGGACCGCATCTGTTCAGTTCTGCACGGGGCGGTCGATCCGTCAGACCTTTCTACCGGCGAGCGTAGGAGGCTCGCAGTCGCCCTTCGGGTCGGCAGCCTCCTCGCCCGGCGCGACCTGGCGGGCGAGCCGTTGGTGCCCTCGCAGGGCCTCCCGCAGATCGAAAAGTTCACGTCCAAAGACTTCGTATCCGAGAAATTCGTCGTGGACGCCGCCAAAGACGCGACAGAATACGCCTCGAACGTGGGCGGGCTTTGAATCCTGTGCGGGTGTGCAGAAACACCGGGCCCTGGAAACCTCAGTGTGCAACTTCGTTGTCGGGGCGCTCTGAGCCTCCGAGTGATCCCATTTGCGTCGAATCGTTGTGCAGATTCTGAACGGTCGGCGCGGCCCGCAGATGAGAGTTGAGCTGTAGATCCTGTCCCCAATCCCCCCGTGCGTCCCGGGCATCCCTCCTGCGATTAGAGGCGGTGGATCCTTCATCGCTCGACCGGGCTTTTCACAGACGATCGTCCGGGTCCGGCCACAGTTTGATGAACCTGCGTTGCGACGGCCCGTTCAGAATCTTTTGCGTTCCTACTGCACAGTTCCGTCCCTTCCATGATCGAACTGGAAAAGCTCGACAAGGTGAAGCGCCGCTTCGAGGAGGTGGAGAGCCTCATGGCGGACCCGGAGGTGGCCAATGATCCGGATCGGATGCGGGAGCTCGGGCAGGAGCACAGCCGGCTCGAAGAGGTCGTCGAGGCCATCGACCGCTACGAGCGGCTGCTGGACGAGCGTGAGGACCTCGAGGAGATGATCCGGGCCGAGAGTGGCGACATGGAAGACCTCGCGCAGGCCGAACTCGAACAGCTCGAGGAAAAGCTTCCGGCCGTCGAGGAGGATCTCAAGCGAAAGCTCATCCCGAAGGACCCGGAGGACGAACGAAACGCCATCGTCGAGATTCGGGCCGGAGCCGGGGGCGACGAGGCGGCCCTCTTCGCGGGGGACCTGTTTCAGCTCTATACCACGTACGCGAAGCAGCACGACTGGACCTACGAGCTCATCGACGCGTCTCCGGGGACCCAAGGCGGCTTTCGGGAGGTCATCTTCTCCGTGAAAGGCGAGGACGTCTATGGCACGCTCAAGTACGAGGCGGGCGTACACCGGGTGCAGCGCGTGCCCGAAACCGAGTCGAGCGGGCGCATCCACACCTCTGCCGCGACGGTGGCGGTGCTGCCGGAGGCCGAGGAGGTGGACGTCGACATCAATCCGAGCGATCTTACGATCGAGACATTTAAGGCCACCGGGCCGGGCGGGCAGTCCGTAAACACCACCGACTCGGCGGTGCGCATCAAGCATGCGCCCTCGGGCGTGGAGGTCTCTTGCCAGGACGAGAAAAGCCAGCACAAGAACCGCTCGAAGGCCATGCGAGTCCTCCGGTCCCGGGTGTACGAGAAAAAGATGAAGGAGCAGCGGGAGGAGCGGGAGGAAGCCCGGCGCTCCATGGTGGGCAGTGGCGACCGGTCGGCCAAGATTCGGACGTACAACTTTCCCCAGGACCGCGTGACGGACCATCGCCTGGAGGGCGACCAAAAAAACCACTCGCTCCAGACGATCATAGAGGGCGAGATCGACCCGATCATCGATGCCCTCCGCGCCGAAGAGCACGCCGAGAAGCTGGCGAATCTTTAGAGTATTGCGTACTGCGTATTGCGTAACTCATTGATCGACGGAATACGCAATACGAAATACGCAGTACGTCCCCGGCTTCTCGAAGCACAGGGGCACTCGGGGGCTCCCGATCGGTGCTCGGAGTCTCCCCTCCCCGACGCCACCCCCAATCCTCACCCCGTTTTCAAGACCTTTCTGCGACCTCGTAGGGGTGCGATCGTACATACAGATTGGAGTTTTATCCCTGCTCCTCCGCACGCCGACAGCACCGACGGACGTCGAGTGCAGGCTCGTCGGGGTTCTACGAGGGGCATGATCGACATCATTCCATAGGGACGCGAGGTTACGACATGGCAACGAACAAGCATCAGTACGAGCTCACGTACGTCATCAGTGGGGTCGTCAAGCAAAACCAGGTGGACGACATCGTCCGCAAGGTCAATCATCTCATCGAGAGCAACGGCGGCGACGTGCTGGAGGTCGACGAGTGGGGCAACCAGCGCCTCGCCTACGAGATCGACCGCAAGCGCAGTGGCTACTACGTGAACATGTATTTCCAGGCGCCGGGCGAGCTTATTCAGCGGCTCGAGCGCGAACTGGAAATTAACGACGACGTGCTGCGCTACCTCACCCTTCGCATGGACGCGAAGATGCAGCGGCACTACGAGAAGGAGAAGCGCAAACAGCGCCGCGCCGAGGAGGAAGCCGCCGAGGAGGAAGCCGCTGAAGAGGCGGCGGACGAGGCCGGCGACGGCGAGTAGTGCCGCGACGCCCCCCTTCCCTTGTACACTCTCCGAGTCTCTCGAACATGAGCATACCGATGACCCATGGCTGATCAAAACGACGTCGATTACGAGCACATCGAGTACGTCGACTACAAAGACACCGAATTCCTGGAGCAGTTCATCAACAACCAGGGCAAGATTCTGCCCCGTCGCGTGACGGGGGTCCCGGCCCGTGTGCAGCGCCAGATCACGACGGCCATTAAGCGCGCCCGGCACCTTGCACTGCTGCCCTACGTGTCCGAGTCGATCCGGTAGCCGACTCTGGACGAACTGTCTCCATCATTTCCGACCGACTCAATTGCATCATGCAGATCATTCTTCTTGACGACGTGGAGCACCTCGGCGAACAGGGGGAGGTCCACGAGGTGGCCGACGGCTACGGCCGAAATTATCTCATTCCGCAGGGCCTCGCCCGGGTCGCCACCGATGGGGCCGTCCGCCAGCTCCGCGACGAGCAGCGCCAGCAGGCCCGGAAAGAGGCGGCGAAGCAGGAGCAGGCCGAGCAGCTGAAGGACGAGCTGGAAGACATGCAGGTGGTCTTCACCGCGAAGGTGGGCGAAGACAACCGCATCTTCGGCACCGTGACGACCCAGCAGATTGCGGTGGAACTCTCCAACCGGGGCTTCAACATCGACCGGCGCGACATTGACCTCGACGAGGACATCCGGTTCGTCGGTGCGTACACCGCGACCATCGACCTCGGGCACGACCTCAGCGCCACGCTCGACATCCAGGTGATTCCGGAGTCGGGGTAGAGCGTGAGGCGTGAGGGTGGGACGCGTGATACGCGAACCGCGGAGGCGGAAATTCTACGTCCCCGTCAAGCCCGTCCGGTTGTCGTTGCTCACCGATCCAACTCGTCATGGCTTCGTCTGTCCGCGAAATCTCGTTTGCCGTCAACAATGCCCGGGGCGACGCGGTCGATTGCGACGTGCGGTTCGTCGACGATGAGAAGACCAAGCCGGTCGTCGTCTTCTGTCACGGGTTTAAGGGCTTCAAGAACTGGGGGCCGTTTCCCGAATGGGGTCGTCGCCTGGCCCGGGCCGGATTCGTCTCGGTGCACGTGAACTTCTCCTACAACGGCGTCCACCGAGATTCGCCGATGGAGTTTACGGAGCTCGACAAGTTCGCGGACAACACCTTCACCCGCGAGCTCGACGATCTCCAGGCTGTCCTGGATGCGATTGACGAGGAACGGCTCCCGGAGGCGCCCGCGAATCCGGACCGCATCGGCCTGATGGGCCACTCGCGGGGCGGCGGCACCGTGATCCTGCAGGCGGACCGCGACGACCGTGTGGACGCCCTGGTGACGTGGTCCTCCGTCGCCACCTTCGTCGACCGGTTCACCGACGAGCAGGTTGAGGACTGGGAGACGCAGGGCTACACCGAGATTCGAAACAGCCGCACCGGGCAGGTCATGCGGCTGAACAAGGGGCTCTACGACGACGCACTGGCGCACCGCGACGAGCTCGACGTGCCGGGCGCCGCGGGGCGCATCGACGTGCCGTGGCTCGTGGTCCACGCCCGCGACGACGAGTCGGTGGGCTTCGATGCGGCGGAGACGCTGGCAGGGGCGACCGAGAGTGCTGAGCTGAGGGCGGCTGAGGGCGGGCACACGTTCGGGGGCGCGCATCCGTTTGACGGAACGGTGCCTGAGTCGTTAGAGACCGTTTGGGACCGGACCATCGGCTTCTTTCGGGCGCACCTCTGATATCGTCTACGAAGACGCTTACGAAAGGGCAAGACGTGCACCGAGGGCCTTCGCGTACGGGGTCCGCCTTCATCCGTCCACACTTCCTCCGTGTGTCCGCCCCCGAACCCTGTTTCCGGATTCGGTAAGACCGCGGAGAGGCCCCGTCTGAGTCTGGTCGCCTCACTCCGTCAGCTCCAGGTTCGCGTCCGGGGCCATGCCCGCTTCTGTTTTCGCGGCGCGCACCATCTCCTCCACGTCCCGCAGGAGCCGCTCGGCGTCGAAGACGATCCCGTCCTTGATCGTGTGGTCGACGCCGCCGACCCGCTCCAGCTCCCGAGTGTCCTTGTTGAAGCGGAGCGCGCCCGTGCCATAGAGCACTTTGAGATTGGCCAGCGGATTTTCGTCGATCAGGACGAGGTCGGCCTGCTTGCCCACCTCCACGGAGCCGATCTCGTCGGCCCGGCCCAGGGCCTGCGCGCCCTCCAGGGTGGCGGAGCGAATCACCTCCAGCGGCGTGAACCCGGCCTCCTGCAGTAGCTCCATCTCCCGCACGTACCCGAAGCCGTAGAGCTTGAAGATGTAGCCGGAGTCGCTGCCCACCCCTATCCGACCGCCGCGGTTCTTATACTCGTTGACGAACTGCATCCAGCGGTCGAAGTGGGTGTCCCACGCCGCCTCGTCGGCGGTGGACCAGAAGTAGTGGTACGAGCCGTGGTTCTCGAAGCTGGGGTGAAAGAACTCCCACAACGACGGAAGCGTGTAGGGGTCGTGCCACTCGGCACGGCGGCCCCGCATGAGGTCTCGGTTGGCCTCGTAGATGCCGAAGGTGGGTACCATCGTGAAGTCGAGCGCACGGAGGGAGTCGAGCACCAGATTCCAGCGGGGGCTCTCCGGATCGGCGGCCTGCTGCCACATGCGCCCGGCGTAGGCGAAGCGGTCCTCCTCGTCCTGGTAGTTGTAGTCGGCCGGGTAGTCCTGGATGGATTGCTCCGTGTAGAGCGCCTCGGGATAGCCGTAGAAGTGCTCGCCGGTGGTGAGGCCCCAGGTGGCCGTGTCGAGCACGTCGTACTGCACGGTGCCCGGCTGAGCGTGGTGCATGGCCGTGCGGAGACCCTGCTTCCGGGCCTCCTGGATTGCGGCCTTCAGCACGTCGGGCGGGGCCTCGAAGAATTTGATGCCGTCGGCCCCTTTCTCCGCCATGGTTTGTACCCAGGTGCGGGCCTGCTCCGGCGTCGTAATCGGATCCTCGCGCCCGGTGCCGAGCGCCGGATAGACCGCCAGGCGCGGGGCCGTAATTTCGTTCGCGGCGCTGCGCTCGCGGTGCCGGAGGGTCCAGTCGATGCCGTTGCCGGCGGCCACCTCTCGGGCCGTCGTCACGCCGTGGGCCGTCCACAGCTTGAGTACATACTCGGCGGGGGTCCCCTGCGCTTCGCCGCCCAAGTGCGCGTGCATGTCCACGAAGCCCGGCAGCACGTACATGCCGGACGCATCAATTTCGCGGTCGCCCCCCTCGGGCCGCGCGTCTTCGTTCACCGGGCCGCCGGGGGCCCCGACGGGCTGGATCGTCGCGATCCGGTCCTCCTCGATGACGATGTCGACGGGGCCGCGGGCAGGGGCACCGGTGCCGTCGATCAGCGTGGCGCCGCGGATGACGAGGCGGTCGTACGGACCCTCGCCCCGCGTTCGGTCGGGCGCACCGGGCACCTGGGCCGTGGCGGGAAGGGCGGCACCGAGGAGACCGACTGTGCAGAGAAGGAGTAGCAGTCTGGGACGACGGGGGCCGGAATCAACGCTCGGGGCAACGGTCATGAGTTCGTGAGTCACGAGTCATGAGTTTGCGAGTCATGA
>CAZRPQ010000071.1:0-8873 GCA_964601725.1 uncultured Salinivenus sp.
CGGGCCAGCATGACGTCGCTCTCGCTGATCGCCCCCACGCCGCTGTGAATCACGTTCACGGCCACCTCGTCGGTCTTGAGCTTGAGGAGCGCGTCGGAGAGGGCCTCGACCGAGCCGCCCACGTCGGCCTTGATGATGAGGTTGAGTTCGTGGAACTCGCCCTCGGCCATCTTGCGGCTCACCTGATCGAGCGACACCTGACTCTGACGGCGGAGCTCCTGCTCGCGGTGGATGCGCTGGCGTTCCTGCGCCAGTTCGCGGGCCTCGCCCTCGTCCTCCATGACCACAAACTGGTCTCCCACCTCGGGCGACCCGTCACACCCCAAGACAAGCGCGGGCTGTGACGGCCCCACCGATTCGATGCGGTTGTCCCGCTCGTCGAACATGGCCCGGACGCTCCCGCTGTGCATGCCTGCCAGGAAGGGATCGCCCGTCTCGAGGGTACCGTTCTGCACGAGCGCCGTGATGACGTTCCCGCGGCCCTTTTCCAGACGACTCTCGATGATAACCCCAGAGGCCTCACGGTTCGGGTTGGCCTTCAGGTCCATGATTTCGGACTGAAGGATCACCTTTTCGAGGAGGTCATCGATGCCGTATCCCGTCTCGGCAGACACCTCGGCGGCCTGTACGTCCCCTCCGTATTCCTCGACGAGGACATTCTGATCTGCGAGTTCGGCCCGCACCTTTTCGGCGTCGGCCTCCCGCTTGTCCATCTTGTTGATGGCGACCACGATGGGTACGTCGGCCGCCTGCGCGTGATTGATGGCCTCCTTCGTGCGGGGCATCACCGAATCGTCGGCCGCCACGACCAGAATCACGATGTCGGTGGCCTTGGCGCCGCGGGCCCGCATGGCCGTGAAGGCCTCGTGGCCCGGCGTGTCGAGGAAGGTAATCGCCTCGTTGTCGTGGCCGGTGAGTTCTACGTAGTGCGCCCCCACGTGCTGCGTAATGCCGCCTTCCTCCCCGGCCACAACATTCGCGTTGCGGATGTAGTCGAGAAGCGAGGTCTTTCCGTGGTCGACGTGTCCCATCACGGTGACGACTGGGGCGCGCGGCTCCAGATCTTCGGGATCGTCTTCGTCGACCTCAACCGCCTCTGTGTCCCGCTCCGCGACGAACTCGACCTCGTAGCCGTACTCGTCGGCCACGAACTCAATCGTTTCGCGGTCCAGGCGCTGGTTGATGGAGACCATCATGCCCGCGTCGAACAGCGCGTCGATCACGTCGCTCACGGGCTCGCCGATCAGGTTTGCAAGCTCGCCGGTGGTGACGAACTCGGTCACCTCGAGGATATTTTCCTGCTCGCGCTTGCGCTCGCGGCGTCGTTTTCGTTCCTCCTCGTGACGCTTCCGGCGGCGCCGGCGTCGGCGCTGTCGCTCGCGGCTGGCTCCTTGCTCCAGCTCTTGAAGCGTCTCCTGGATGGTCTGCTCGATGTCCTCTTCGTCGGGACCGCCGCCCTTTTGCTTCTGTTTCTTGTCTTTCTTTTTCTTCTTTTTCTTTTGCTTCTTCTTTTTCTTCTTTTTTTCTTTCTCCTTCTTTTTCTGCTTTTCTTTCTCCTCCTTCTTTTTGCGCTTGCGCTTGCGCTTGGGACGTTCCAGCTGATCGCTGTCCATCTGGCCGACCACGCTCGGCCCTTTGAGGTGATAGCGATCCGCCTTCAGGGTGTCCTCCTCGCCTTCCGCCTCCCGTTCGCCCTCGTCGGCGGCCGCCTGCTCGGCAGTATCTTCGTCGGCAGGGGCCTCCGTGGTCGGTTCCGCCGTCGCTTCGGGCGTTTCCTCGGGGGCCTCGTCCGGGGCCGTGTCCGTCGTCTCCGGCTCTTCCTCGGCGGTCGGGGCCTCGGTGGTCGCCTCTTCGTCGGGCTGGGCTTCTGCGTCCGCAGCCTCGGTCGCTTCGGGCGCTTCCTCCTCAACGTCCGCGACCGTCGCTTCCTCCGGAGGCTCTTCCGGTACCGCCTCCGGCTCTTCAGTTGGGGCCTCTGGTTCTGGCTCCTCGGCTGCTTCATCGGTCGCAGCGGGGGCCTCTTCCGTTTCTGGCTCCTCCGAAACATCCGGCTCGGGCTCAGGCGTCTCTTCCGACTCCTCCGACTCAGGGACCGCTTCCGGTTGCTCGTCGGCGGGACCCGCTTCTTCGGCAGTGTCCTCCGGCTCTTCAGTCGGGGGCTGCTCGGGTTCGGAGGGCCCCTCCTCCACGGTGTCGGCCGGTTCTGCCGCCTTCTCTTCTTCACCAGAAGGTTCCGGCTCGGCCTCCTGCTCTTCGTCGAGCGTGGCCACTTCGCCCCGCTCCGGACCTCCCTCCTCCTGAGAACGGAGTTGCCGGATGCGCTCAGCCGCCTCTGCGTCGTCGGCGTACTCCTCCCGCAAGACGAGATACGCCTCCTCGTCGACGATCTTTGCGTTGAGCCCGGAGCCGGAGAGAGCATCCTCGTACCCTTCGCTTTCCAAAAACTCAACCACGCGTTCCTGGGACACATTCAGCTCCCGGACAACCTGGAAGAGTTTCTGTTCTTGAAAGTCTTTGGTCTTGGTTGCCATAAGGCAGTCAGTTGGTGCTCGGTCAACCTGCGAAACAGCGAACAAGCTGTTCGTCCGCCATGGGAGGCCTACTACGACTTGATTTCTGACTCTTCCTGGACGGACTCGGGGTCGGGAGCCGTGGCCTCCGCATCCGGCGCCTCGGTCGTCTTCGAGTCCGCAGCCTCGTCCGCTTCCTCCACGTCCATCGATCCGGCCACAGACTCTGTGTCAGTCTCATCGTCGGCCACATCGGCACCGGCCTCGGCCGTGGCGGCCGGCTCGGTGTCCGGCGCATCCTCGCCCTCAGGGTCTGTAGGCACAGGGGCGCCGTCCGGTTCCCCTTCCTCATCTGCCGCCTCGCCGGCACTCGCCTCCGTCGACTCGGGTGGCTCCTCGGCGCCCTCCGCCGCTGTCGTCGCTTCTTCGGTCGGCGTGCCAGTTCGCTCTAGCGGCCGGTCCTCGTCGGGCGGCTCACTGGGGGAGGTGCCATCCGCATCCGTGGCCGCAGGGGCCCCAACCGACTCAACCGTAAAGCGTCCCTGCCGGATCGCCTCGATGATGCCCGGTCCCTTCTCGAACTCCGTTTCAATGATGTCGAGCACGCGCTCAGCGGTGTCCCGCTCCAAGTCAGCACGCCGGGCGAGGGCATCGACCGAGAGTTCAAGCACGGCCTTTCCGGTGTCACAGCCAATGCGCTGGAGTTTCTCAATGGTGTCCGCCGTAAGCTCGTCGGCAAACTGCTCGATGTCAATGTCCTCCTCATCGGGCGGGATTTCACGATAGACGTCAATCTCGAACCCAGTGAGGCGGGACGCAAGTTTGATGTTGACTCCTCTCTTGCCGATGGCCTGACTCACCTCGTCGGCCGGCACCTCGACACGGGCCCGGGGAGGATCGGCGTCCTCGTTCAGGGCCACGCCCGTCGGCTCGGCCGGGGACAGCGCGCGGGCAATCAGCTCCTCCGGATCGTCCGACCACTGCATCACATCGATGTTCTCGTCGGAAAGTTCACGGACGACGGCGTTGATTCGAACGCCCTTCACGCCCACGCAGGCCCCGACGGGATCCACCTTTTCGTCGTGGCTCGCCACCGCCACCTTGGCACGGTCGCCCGGGATCCGGGCCACCTTCTTGATTTCGACGATGCCATCGTGGACCTCGGGCACCTCCACCTCAAACAGGCGCTCCATGAAGACCGGGGACGTCCGGCTGACCACGACCTGGGGATCGCTCCCCGCGTCCCGCCGCACCTCTTTCACGACCGTCCGAAGCATGTTGCCCTTCCGGTAGTGGTCCCCGGGAATCTGCTCGTCGCGGGGCAGCACTAGTTCCGTATCTTCGTGCATCAGGAGCGTCTCGTGCCGACGAACCTGGTAGATCTCGCCGACGACAATCTCGCCGATCAGTTCAGTGTACTCCTGGTAAATCTTTTCCTTCTCAATGTCGCGAATCCGCTGACGGAAGGTCTGGCGCGCCGTCATCACGGCCCGCCGGCCAAACTCGCTGATGTCCAGCTCGCTGGCCACCTCATCGCCAACCCCGAATCCCTCGTCGATCTTCTTCGCGTCGGAGAGCTTGATTTCAGTGACGGGATCGATGAGGTCCCAATCGCCAACGACCTCCTGGATGTGGAGGATCTGAATGTCTCCCTGTTTCGGATTAAAAATGATTTCGAAGGCCTCATCCGACCCATACCGCTTGCGGAGCATCGCCCGAAAGACATCCTCGACGATGATCTGCAGCGTATCCCGATCCATGTCTTTGGATCGGGCAATTTCTCCAAATGAGGAGATCAGGTCTTCGCTTCGCATAATGCGTCTCGTCCTATGAAGAAGTACGTCCGCTCAGGTCGGGCCTCAGCGTTCTCACCAGGGCAACTCGATCCGCGCCTGCGTGATCGCCGCGTAGGGAAGCTGAAGGCGCTCGGCCGAGGGAAGCTCAAGCTCGATTACTTCGTCATTTGCATCCGTCAAGTCCCCCACCACGATTTCTTCGTCGCCTTCATCTTCAAATCGTACACGCAATGTGCGTCCAACGTTCTTCCGGTACTGCTCCGGCATCGTCAAAGGTCGCTTAATCCCCGGTGAGGACAACTCCAGTTTGTAGCTTCCATCGACCACGTCCTCTACGTCAAGCAGAAAGCCCACTTCCTTGCTAATCAACGCAAGGTCGTCGTGTCCCATTTCGTCCTCGGAATCCACATACACTTCCACCACCCGCGTCCCCTGGTGGCCCCGCACTTCCACGTCGACTAGAAAGTAGTCGGTTCCTGCAATAACCTCCTCGGTAAGCCCCCGAACCCGGTCGGCAAGGCGTTGTTGTGTGGGATTCACGACACAACCGTCAAAGTCCAAAAATACACAGCGCAAAAAAGCGCCCGACCCGACAGGCGGGACGAGCGCCACATGCGACCCCAGAGCTCCGAAGCCGCGGTTCCAACCCATGATCGCGAAACCAGCATGAGTACGAAAAGGTGGCGCCTGCGGCCACCTTTTCCGCTGAGCGTACGCCAGCGTGATACAACAAGCGCGTATCAAGCGAATCTACGACTCTCCCCGCTCGATGTTTCTGTACACGTCAGCGATGCACCTCTCTCCCTGACGAAGATTGACCGGAGTCTCCGGCAAAAGGACGGGAAGCGACCGGCAAACGCCCCCAGTCCCATCGTCAGACTGGAGACGTCGTCAGACTGGAGACGTGTCCCGATCCTTCTTGCCCTTCAGCAGGTAGGCCTTGATGAGGGGATCCAGCTTTTCGCCGTCGAGCACGGCCTCGGCATCTGTGATCTTGGTTTCCGTCCGGTGGTCGTTCACCATCGTATACGGGTGCAGGACGTACGACCGGATCTGACTGCCCCACTCGATGCTCTTCTTCTGACTCTCGATCTTTTCCTTTTCCCGCTGCTGGATCTCGCGCTCGGCCTGGTAAATGCGGCTCTGCAGCATCTTGCGGGCACGGCGACGGTTCTTGTGCTGACTACGCTCCTGGGTGCACGCGGCCCGGACGGTGGTCTCTTCGCCGTTGGAGAGCGTCCCGGTCCAGATGAGCCGCACGCCCGTTTCCACTTTATTGACGTGCTGGCCGCCTTTGCCCCCCGACCGAAAGGTCTGGAGCTCGATCTCGCCCTCACTCAGGTCTACCCCGATGCTGTCGTCCACCTCCGGGTAGACAAACACGCTGGCAAAGGAGGTGTGGCGACGCCCATCTGCGTCGAACGGCGAGATTCGAACCAGACGATGGACGCCCGTTTCACTCTTGAGACGGCCGTAGGCGTAATCCCCGCGCACGTTCAGGGTCGCGCTCTTGATGCCGGCCTCTTCCCCAGGTTGCTGATGGAGGAGTTCCGTCTCGACGCCTTGCTCCTCTGCCCAGCGCATGTACATCCGGAGGAGCATGTTGGCCCAGTCTTGGCTTTCGGTCCCCCCGGCCCCCGGATTGATGTTGATGATGGCATCCCGCTCATCGTCCGGATCGTCGAGGAGACTCTGAAGCTCCAGTCGGTCGAGCTTCTGTTCAAGGGCCTGGGCTTCCGCGGCGATCTCCTCCTCCATGTCTTCGCCTTCTTCCTCCGCGAGGAGCTGGAGCGTCTCAATGTCTTCGGCCCGCTCCTTCACGTCCTCCCAGGCCTCAATCCATTCCTTTTCGCGGGCAATGCGCTTTTCGATCTCTTGGGCCCGATCCGGATCGTCCCAGAAGTCCGGGTCCATCCGCTCCTGGTTTAGCTCTTCCACGGTCATGCGCCGACCGTCTACGTCAAAGATAGCCCCCGAGCGCCTCCACGCGCTCGATTAGCTGTTCGAGATCTTCGTCGGAATAGTGTTTCATCGTAGCGTAAGCCTGAAGAATTCAAGGGGATAACAGGGAGATTCGTCTCGTCGTCTACAAACAACGGCCTAAACGCGGATGTTTCTGGCCACGATGGGTCCTCGTTCGATCGCAGAATCAGTCCCGGTGCCGCGCCACGAACCGATCGATTCGGGCGAGCGCCTCCTCGATGTCCTCGAGCCCGGTGGCGTACGAACAGCGCACATACCCCTCCCCACTCGGCCCGAAGGCCGTGCCCGGAACACAGGCAACCTTCTCTTCCTCCAGCAACGTCTGCGCAAACTCCTCAGAGGACATCCCCGTGGCGGTCACGTCGGGAAAGCAGTAGAAGGCGCCCTCCGGCTCGAACGTCGGAAGGCCCGCCTCATTCAGTCCTTTCACGATGGTCCGGCGGCGCTTGTCGTAGCTCTGCCGCATCTCCTCCGCGTGCTCCTGGCTTTCGCGCAGGGCGGCGATGGCCCCTTCCTGCGCCATCGTGGGCGCGCTCATGATCATGTACTGGTGCACCTTGTGCATGGCTTGCAGGAGAGGCGCCGGGGCGCAGGCGTAGCCGATCCGCCATCCGGTCATTGCGTAGTTCTTGGAGAATCCGCCCAGGAGCACCGTACGCTCGCGGAGCCCGTCGACGGTGGGGACGGAAACGTGTCCGCGCTCGTGGGCGGTGCCGTAGATGAGCTGGTCGTAGATTTCATCCGAAACCACCATGAGGTCGTGGTCGACGACGAGCCGGGCAATCTCCTGCAGGGTGTCGCGCCGCAGTACGGCCCCGGTGGGATTGTTGGGGTAGCCGAGGAAGAGCACTTTCGACCGCTCAGTAATGTGGGGCTCGATGTCTGCGGCCGTGACCTGGAAGTCGTTTTCGACGTGGGTGGGCACGTGCACTATGTTCCCCCCCGCAAATCGGGCAGAGGGGCCGTAGGAGACAAAGCAGGGCTCCGGAATGAGCACTTCGTCGCCCGGGTCGAGGAGCGCCTGCATGGCCAATTGCATGGCCTCGCTGCAGCCGACCGTCGCGATCACCTCATTTTCGGGATTGTAGGACAGTCTATACTGCTCCTCGTAGTATTCCGCAATAAGCTCGCGGAGCTCTTCCATTCCGGCGTTCGAGGTATAGCTTGTCCGCCCGTTTTCTAACGACTCGATGCCGGCCTCCAGCACCGGGTCCGGCGACACGAAATCGGGCTCCCCAATGCCGAGGGAGATGACATCGTCCATCGTGGCAGCGATGTCGAAGAACCGCCGGATGCCGCTCGGGGGCGTTTCTCGGACGCGCTCCGACACGTACGAGTCGAGATCGATCGTTGCGGGGGAAGGGGCCATGTGCACGATTTGGCGTCAAACGGTTGGGCGAGGCGTCAGTGGACACACGTACTCCGCCGCCCCCGGGAGGTTCACCGTGTACTGTTCCCAAGTGCTCCTCCACACGTAGGGCCGGTCCTACGGCAATCACATCTTGGCCAGAGGGGTCTGACGTCGCCCCTATCCGAGGCGGCGTGTCCATACCCCCACGCTCTCTTGCGCCCGTGCCATCCTGGCAGTTTCGTTGATCAGAGGCGGAGGCGCCTCGATCCCGTCCAGAAAACGTCTGACACGCGACCGCCCTGGGGGCGATTCCGGAGGATTGTACTTCGGCGCCGCGGCAACTAGGTTTGGAAAAGCCCTTTTCCTTTCGATAAACTCCGACAACTTCCAGTTCAGCATGTCTGACGCGTTTGAAAACTACATCGATGGCAGTTGGAGCGAGGCCGCCTCGCGACAGACCTTCGAAAACCGAAATCCCGCCGACCCCGACGACCTCATCGGGCACTTTCCGGAGTCGGGACCGGCCGATGTCGACGAGGCCGCCCACGCGGCCCAAAACGCCCTCGATGATTGGAGCAGCACGCCCGCCCCCGAACGGGGCAAGATCCTCAAGGCCTCCGGCGATCTACTCTTGGAGCGGAAGGAAGAGATCGCCCGCTCGATGACCCGCGAGATGGGAAAGCCTTTTTTCGAGACCAAGGGAGACGTTCAGGAAGCCATTGACACGGCCTACTACGCGGCCAGCGAGACGCGACGACTCTTCGGCACAACCGTACCGAGCGAGCTGCCCGACAAGATGAACATGGCGATCCGCCGCCCCCTCGGGGTGTGCGGCATCATCACGGCCTGGAACTTCCCCGTGGCCGTTCCCTCCTGGAAGATTTTCCCCGCCCTTGCCGCGGGCAACACCATCGTCTTCAAGCCAAGCGAGGACGCGCCGCACAGCGGACTGCGCTTCGTCCAGACCCTGATCGACGCCGGGATCCCGAACGGGGTCATCAATGTGGTGAACGGCGCCGAGGAGGCGGGGGAGGCCCTCGTTGAGCACCCGGAGGTCGACGCCCTCGGCTTCACCGGGTCCTACGAGGTCGGGACGTCCATCGCCGAAACCTGCGGCCGCCTCAACAAGCCCATTTCGCTTGAAATGGGGGGCAAAAACCCGATGATCGTCATGGACGATGCCGATCTCGACCTTGCCCTGGAGGGAGCCATCTGGGGCGCCTACGGCACCAC
>CAZRPQ010000072.1:0-7530 GCA_964601725.1 uncultured Salinivenus sp.
ATCGCGTATTTCGTATCGCCTGCTTGCGCTAACCAATCGTACGCCCAACGCAACACGCCCAACGCAACACGCACTACCACTGCATGACCCGATCGGGCTGCACTGGGAGCTTGCCCCGCCAGTACTGGATGAGAGCAAATCCGGTGATCATACCACCGAGGTGAGCAAAGTTTGCAACTCCAGCCTGGGTCTCCATGACCGCTGAGTAGAGCTGTAAGGCGCCGAATCCGGCGACAAGCCACTTGGCTTTGATGGGAAACAGAAACCAGATGTAGATCGGCTGATTGGGAAACATCATGCCGAAGGCGAGGAGGATACCGTACACTCCACCAGAGGCCCCTACCATGGGTATGGCAACTGACATGGGTCCTGCAGCGGTTCCAATCTGCTGTTCAGCCGAGACAAAAAGGATCTGGCTTACGGCAGCCCCTACCACGCAGACAAAGTAAAACACACCGAAGCGATTAGATCCCCACCGGTTCTCGATTTGTACCCCAAACATCCACAGGGCAAACATATTGAATAGAAGATGACTGAAACCACCGTGGAGAAAGCTATAGCTGATCAGTTGCCAAGGCCAAAATCCGGGATTTTCTGCGATTTGACCTGAGACTAGAAGTGACGCCTGTTCGGGGCCTCCTGGCGGATACAATGCAAGATAGTTCAAGACCTGGCCCAAGAGGGAGGGGCTAGCCGCCACGAACTGTGCAATAAAAAAGAGTCCGTTCAGGACAAGAAGGTTTTTGATGACCGGCGGCATCACAGAGAACTGCGTTGGGGGCCGGTACTGGGTGCGTCGCGGCATACATTGAGAACGTGTCTGGGAGGGGGCAGAGCTGCCACAAAACTTAAAACGGCTCAACGAGGTTCTACGGATCGCCTTCCTGTCCGTTCGGGACAGGAGCGGCCGGTCGGCCTTCCTTTGTCACAATCTCGTCGTTTGATCTCCTCTCGCCTCGCTCCTGTGGTTCTCTTCGCGTCCGACATGCACTTTGGCCGGGCTCCCCGCGCGTCGGAGCGGGAGAAGGAGCAGGCGCTCATTGAGTGTCTCGAGGCGCACGCGACGGACGTGGACCACCTGTACCTGCTCGGCGACGTGTTCGACGGCTACATCGAGTACCGTCGCCTCGTCCCCAAGGGCTTCGTCCGCTTTCAGGGCCTGCTCGCCCGCTGGACCGACCGCGGCGTGCCCGTCACGTATCTGCTCGGGAACCACGACCCTTGGCACCAAGATTACTACTCGGAGGAACTCGGTGTTACAACCGTCCCGGAGTCGATCGAGGTCACCCACTTCGGGCACCGCCTGTACCTCGCCCACGGCGATGCGCTGACGGCCGAGCACCGGTCCCGCACCTGGCTGCGGACCCTGCTTCGCCACCCGATGACCGTGCGCCTCTACCGGGCCCTGCCGGCCGACCTGGGGCTCGGCCTCGCCCGCTGGGTCAGCCGGCGGCTCCACGACCGCGATGGGGACGTCCTCACCCCCGACATTCTGCGCGACCAGGCCCGCTCCCTCCTTCGGCGCGACGGGCTCGACGGCGCGGTCCTGGCCCACAGCCACCTCCCCACCCTCCGCAACGGCCCGAACGGCGTGTATGCAAATACGGGAAACTGGTACGAACAGCGGACCTTCGCCCGTTTGGACGAGAAGGGCCTGCACCTTCAGCGGTGGAACGGCTCGCGCGCTCAGGACATTGAATCCGTGTCGCTGTAGCGGGGGAGCAACGGCCGCTGAGGAGGGAGCAGCCGCTTTTTCCACCCCTGCGTCGTCGCCATTTCTCACTTGATCGCTGGTCTATGTCTGAGTGGTCGTATTCCGACGAAGAGCTCGATCAGTACTTCAGCGACCGGTCGACCCGTGAGGAGGCCCTTTCGGAGGACGAGTCGTTGCGGGACGGTTCGGGACGACCCACCACCGGCCTGCGCGGCTTTTTCCATCGACGGATCGCGAATCCGACGATGGCCCAGGCCGCCGTCGCGCTCTCTGTGATTGCCGGCGTGCTGGTGATCGGGGCCCTCAGCTTCGGGATCTACGTCTGGACGCTGACGGACGACATCCCGTCCACCGAAAGCCTCGAGGACCCCACCATGCAGCTGGCCACGATTGCCTACACGGCCGACGGCGAGGAGCTGGCCCGGTACGCCCGGCAAAATCGCTCCTGGGTCCCCTACGACAGCATCTCCGCCCCCGTCAAAAACGCCCTCATTGCCACGGAGGACCAACGGTTTTACGAGCACTGGGGCGTCGATTCGCAAGCCATCCTGGCCGCGATGGTCGACATTCTCACCGGGGGCTTCCGAGGGGCCTCGACCATCACACAGCAGCTCGCCCGCAACCTGTACGAGAAAGAAGTCGGCTACGCGGTCACCATCGAACGCAAGCTGAAGGAGATGGTGACGGCCGTCGAGCTGGAGCGGCGCTACACGAAGCGGGAGATCATGGAGATGTACCTGAACACGGTCAGCTTCGGGGGCAACGTGTTCGGCATCGAGTCCGCGGCGCAGACCTATTTTGGCCGCCGGGCCGCCGAGCTCAGTCCCCTCCAGGCCGCCACCCTCGTCGGGCTCCTGAAGGCGACCTCGTACTACAACCCGGTGCGGAACCCGGAGAATGCGAAGCAGCGCCGCAACGTGGTTCTGCGACTGATGCGAGAGCGAGGGTTTATCGACGCTTCCTTCTACCAGGCCCACGCGGACAAGCCGGTGCGGGCGGACTATCATTCCTCGCGGCTCTCCGCCAGCCTCGCCCCCTACTTTGCCGAGCACGTGCGCACCACGCTCTCGGACTGGGCCGCCGACTCCTCCCACGCCCTTCACGGCCAGGACATTTACGGAGACGGCCTTCGCGTCTACACGACCCTCGATTCGAAGCTGCAGGAGATGGCCCGGGCGGCGGTCAAGAAGCAAATGTCCGGCCTCCAGAGGGTGGTCGAGTATCAGTGGAGCGAACCGTCGCCGGGGCTCTACAGCAACTCGCTCGACGACTACCGCTCCCTGGAGCCCGGCACGGACTACGAGCCGTTCGCGTACTTCTGGG
The DNA here is from genome assembly GCA_964601725.1 of uncultured Salinivenus sp. Taxonomy (GTDB): domain Bacteria; phylum Bacteroidota; class Rhodothermia; order Rhodothermales; family Salinibacteraceae; genus Salinibacter. The sequence continues at coordinate 3,038 of CAZRPQ010000072.1, forward strand.
AGTCGAACCCCGAGCTCGTCGACACCTTTATCCGCAACACGACCCGCTACGACACCCTGCGGGCCCGCGGAATGGGGGAGCAGGAGGCGATCGACCGTCTGCGGGACAATGAGTCCCTCATGGATTCGCTGAAGACCGCAAAGAGCCGGCTCGGCGCGGGGCTCGTCTCGCTCGACCCCCGAAACGGCCACGTCAAGGTCTGGATCGGGGGGCGGGACTTTCGGTCCGAGAAGTACGACAAGGTCGGGATTGCCCGTCGCCAACCGGGCTCCACCTTCAAGCCGTTCACCTACACGACCGCCATCGACAACGGCTACTCGCCCTACGACACGCTCCTCGACAGTACCTTTACTTGGGAGGACACGGGGGCCGACACGACGTGGTCGCCCCAGAATTATAACCAGGAGTCGTCGGGGGAGATGCTCACGCTGAGCCAAGGCCTTGCCAATTCGAAGAACACGATCACCGCTCGGCTTGCACTCGACCTCGACCCGAGCACGGTGGCGATGTACGCCAAGGAAATGGGCATTCCGGAGGATCACCTCGCGGCGGTGCCCTCCATTGCCCTCGGCACCAGCAACGTGCGGCTGCTCGACATGGCGGCCGCCTATGGCACCCTCGCCAGCGGAGGACTGCACAATGAACCAGTGGTCATTACCCGCATTGAGGACCGGTACGGAAACTTGATCTGGGAGGCGTCCCCGAACCCGCGCGAGGCCTTGTCGAAGCGCACCGCCTACACGGTGGTGGACATGATGCGCGGCGTCATCGACTACGGCACCGGCGTCCGCATCCGTACGCAGTTCGATCTCGGCGAGTACGACCTCGCGGGCAAGACCGGCACCACCGACCGGTCTGCCGACACGTGGTTCATGCTCATGCACCCCGAGCTGGTGAGCGGGGCCTGGGTCGGGTTCGACGATCAGCGGCTTACCTTCCGGACGAGCTTCTGGGGACAGGGCGCCCACAGCGCGCTCTTTCTCGTCGGCGACTACTACCGCCGGATCACAGAGTCGGACAAGGTGTCGCTCTCGGAGAAAACCTCCTTCCCGCTGGTGCAGAGCTACGGCCCGCCGGAGGACACCACGGATGCCGAGGACGGGGGGCGCGTCGGCTGGTAGTTGGAGGGGCGAGAGGGCGAAGGGGCGAGAGGGCGTATGGGAGAGGAGGGAATGCTTCCACCATCTCCGCTAAGATCCACCCACACGGCATGCATCGGGAGGGGGCATCCGTCCCTGGCCGTCAAGCCTGCCTGCTCGCAAAACGTTCAACGCTGAACGCACAACGCAAAACGCCACTGTGAAGCTGCTGCACACGGCCGACATTCATCTCGGGTTCAAGACCCACGGCCGGCGTGATCCGGAGACGGGACTGAACACGCGACTGCTGGACGTGCAGCGCTCGCTCGACGCGGTCGTGCAGCGCGCCCTCGACGCCGACGTCGACGCGTTTCTCTTCTGCGGCGACGCCTACCACACGGCCGATCCCACCCCCACGCAACAGAAAATTTTCGTCCAGTGCCTCCGGCCGCTCGCGGAGGCCGACGTGCCCATCGTTCTCATCGTGGGCAACCACGACCACCCCGTCACGTTCGGCCGCGCGTCCTCCCTCGACATCTTCGACCATATCACCGGCGAGGTCTTCCACTACCGCAAGCCCACTCCGACCGTCCAGATCATCGACACGAAGAGTGGGCCGCTCCAGCTCATCCCGCTGCCCTGGCCCATCCGGAGCCAGATCCTCGCCCGAGACGAGTACCGCAGCATGTCGCCGGACGAGCTCCGGCAGTTCATCGAAGAGCAGTACGTGACCTACGTCCAGCGTCGGACGAATGAAATCCTGGAGGAGGACGCCGGCGTGAGCGCCGACGGCACCGAGCAGCCCCTCTCCCCAGACGTGCCCACTGTGCTGGCGGGCCACGTGACCGTGCAGGGCGCCACGCTGTCGGGCTCGGAGCACACCACCACGATTGCGTCGGAGCCGAAGTTTACCGTCGGGCAACTCGCCGTGCGGCCCATCGACTACGTGGCCCTCGGGCACGTGCACCGGCCACAGGACCGCAACGAGAACGGCCACCCGCCCGTCGTATACGCCGGCAGCATCGAGCGCGTGACGTTCAACGAGCACGAGGAGGCCAAGGGGGCCCGACTGGTGGACATCGACCCTGCGCGCGACCCGACCACCCACACCACCTTTGTCGAAACCCCCGCACGCCCCTTCGTCGCCGTGCAGGTTGACGTCCGGGAGGCCGACGAGCCGACCGAGCGGATTTTGGAGGCGATTCAGGAGCGGGACGTGACCGACGCCATCGTCCGGGTGCGCTACCGCGTGGAGGAGGAACAGGTGGCCCAAATTGACCAGGCTCGCCTCCGGAGCGCGTTGGAGCCGGCCGACACTGTCGCGGCCATCGAGCGTACGGTCGACCCGGCCGAGCGCAAGCGGCGCACGGTGGTCACCCGCGAATCGGGGCTCGAGGAGGCCGTCCGCCAGTACGTCGGTCAACACGACGAGCTTTCGGGCATGGAGGACGAGCTTGTGGAGACGGCCCTGAAGCTCGAAACAGAGCTTGAGGCTGCGCGCTCGGGGACGGACTGAGCGAGAGGAGAGAAGACCGGACGCGTCGGCTCGGACGGCGACAGGGCGATCCGGATCGAAAATTCGTCTCTCCATCCCAGAGGCGATCGTATCCAATGTGTAATTGCCGCCCGTGCGTCCCCGCTCGGTTGAATGTTCGCCAACCCACCGTCATCTTACGTGTATCCTACTACTCACCGTGCGCTCGAAACTGGGGACGTATGCCCCGAAGGCCTTCGGGACGTGCGGACGGTTTCGCAATCAATGTCATTTAAAGCCCGTGGATATCGAAAACCGCACCGTAGTCATCCCGCGTAAGGAAGAAACGACCAAAGAGGAAGAACCCGTCGAGGTGTGGCCGCTGGTCGAGGCAGCGCTCGACAAAGTGGACGCCGACCCGACCACGCACCAGGCGGCCCAAGCGGCCATGGAGGTGAGCGATGGCTGTGCCACCCTGGCCAATTTCTTGACGAGCCAGGCGGAACAGGTCGAAAAGATGGACTACCGCTTCAAGGTCCCCCTGATCGTGCTTGGGGCCAAACTCGCACGCGAGGATGGCGGCGCTGAAACCATTTACGATTCCGGCGAGGGAGCCCTCCACTTCGAGACCGACGAGCACCACTTTGCCTTCGAGGTCTACGAGGATTGGACTGTCGACTGGGAACAGGTGGCCGACCGGACCGAAAGTGGCTACAACTGGGACGGCGTCGAGAAGCAGGTGTGGGCCCTCGACTGGCTCATGGCCTATCTCGAGGTTCCTTCGGACGACTACATGGTCGACGACGAGGATGAGGACGACGACCAGTATTACAGCCGCATCTGACGGCGATCGGGACCGCCTCTGACGGTTCGTCGTTCCGCCACTCGTCCGGCCAAGCGCCGTGCAACGCACCGCTCTGGGGGGAGTGCTTCCGAGCGAACACCCGTTCTGTATCTGTCGAAGCCCCGTCCGGCGCTGCTTCGACGCCCCCCCGCACGAAAGCCCCTGCCCGGAAACGGTCAGGGGGGCGCCTGCATGAGGTGGACGCGCACCTGTGAGCCCTGCACAGCCAACCGGGCCTCCTGGGCGGCCTCCAACGTCTCGAAGACGCCGTACACGGCTCCCCCCGATCCCGAAAGCGAGACGTAGGCGGCGTCCGTATCCGCCAGCGCCTTCCGGACGGAGGCCACCGGCGGAGCCGCCTCGGCAATGGGCGCCTCGAAGTCATTGGTGAGGACCGATCGCCAGCGCGCCAGGTCGTTCGACCGAACGACGGGCTGCAGGTCCGGCCGATCCGCGTCGCGGGGCGTCACCTGAGCATACGCCCATGGGGTCGACACTTCAACGGAAGGAACCACGATGAGGACAGGAAAAGGAAGCCGATATGCGGTTCCCTCGCCGACGAGCGGCGACAGTGCGTCGCCCCGTCCGGTGGCGTAGGCGGCCGGCGCGTCCAGCAGAAAAAACGGCACGTCGGCCCCAATTGCGCCCCCAATCTCCCGAAGTTTTTCGGGATGCGGGTCCAGGTCCCAAAGTCGCGCGAGGAGCCGAAGCGTAGCCGCCGCGTCGCTGGAGCCCCCTCCCAGCCCGGCCCCGTACGGCACTCGTTTTTCGAGGTGGAGCTCAGCACCGGCCGTCACGTCGAACGCGGCCGCGAGTCGGTGGGCCGCCTGCAGGCACAGGTTGTCCTCGTCCGTGGGCAACGACGGGTCCGAGCAGGTCAGCGAGAGACGCTCCGCAGGCGTGGCCGTAAGCGTGTCGGTCCAGTCGATCCGATGCAGGACCGTCTCGATGTCGTGGTATCCGTCCGGGCGCTGGCGAAGGACGTGGAGGCCCAGGTTAATCTTGGCGGGCGCGTGTTGCGTGAGCGACACTTGTGCGTGGGAGAATGGGGGAACGGGCGAATTTGGGAGAGGGAGTGGGGGCTAAGAGGTGAGGG
>CAZRPQ010000072.1:7630-8794 GCA_964601725.1 uncultured Salinivenus sp.
GGGGTAAGGAAAAGGCTGCTCGACTGGTCTCCTGGGCGTTTGCTGGCGATTATGGGTCCGTCGGGGTGGGGTGGCCGATGCGGGCGCCCTCGGTGGGGATGCCGGAGATCCAGGACTCGGTGGGGACGTCGTGGTGTTCGAAGGCGTCGACCATCGCGTCCCGAACTTGCGTGGCGTCGGAGGGGCCGTTGCACCACGCGAACAGGGTGGGCCCGGCGCCCGAGAGGGAGCAGCCCAGCGCGCCGGCCGCCATCGCCGCGCCCTGCACGTCTGCGAAGCCGGGGACGAGCGCGGCCCGGTGCGGCTCCACGATGAGGTCGCGCAGGGCCCGCCCCACGAGCGCGAGGTCGTCGCGGTAGCAGCCCGCCACGAAGGCACCCAGGTGGGCCGTCTGCCGCACCGAGTCGGACAGCGGAATCGTATCGGGCAGGCAGGCCCGGGCTTCTCGGGTCGGGATGACGCGATCGGGGTGGACCAGCACGCACCGGATGTTGGAGGGAACGGGAATCGGCACGACGTCCGGGGGGTCCATCTCACGGGTGAGCACGAGGCCGCCAAACAGGCAGGGCGCTACGTTGTCGGGATGGAGGTCGCCACTCGCGACGGCCTCACCCGCTAGGGCATGCGGCAGCAATTCCTCCTTCGACCACGGCTCGGGAAGCAGTGCGGCGGCGGCCACGACGGCCCCCACGGCGGAGGCGGCCGATCCGCCAAGCCCCGAGCCGAGCGGAATGCCCTTCTCGATCGAGACTTCAAATCCGCCCTCGATGTCCGCCGCGTCTCGGAGCGACATCAGCGCGACCGTGGCCGTGTTGTCGGCCGGCTCCGTGGGGAGGTCCGTGACCCGTCCGGTGATGGTCCCGATCCGCACGACCGGCTCGTCGATGCGCCGAACCGTCACACAATCCCCCAGGTCGTCGAGGGCGCTGCCCAGCAGGTCGTACCCCACGGCCACGTTGCCCATCGACGCCGGCGCGAAGGCTGTCACCTCATTTTCCATTGTCTGATGTTCTCATTGTCTCATTGTTCGGCGGGATGTTCGGTGTTCGGGGCCGGTTCTCGCTTCTTGGGAGGGCTGGTGTTTTCGTTTTCCCACCTCCTACATCCTCAGTCTCCCATTCGCAGATACGCCCAAACGCCCACACGCAATCACGCCCACACGCA
>CAZRPQ010000073.1:0-8785 GCA_964601725.1 uncultured Salinivenus sp.
CGGCGCTTCCCCACCTGAAGGACGAACGGGGCCTCTTCTGAGACATCGATGTACCGGCCGGTGTCGGTCACCTTTTCGTCGTCGATCCGCACCGCACCCTGCTCAATCATCCGCCGCCCCTCGCTGTTCGACTCCGTGAGATCGGCGTGGCGCATGAGGTTGAGCAACCCCACCTCCTCTCCGTCCGCGTCCGGGCGATACTCCGGCATCTCATCCGGCACATCGCCCTTCACGACAGTCTGTTCGAAGTGCTCCTCCGCCGCGTCCGCGGCCTCGTCTCCGTGGTACATGGCCACGATGCGCCGCGCGAGCTGTGCCTTTGCGTCGCGGGGGTTGGCCTCGGCGAACTGCTTGACCTTCGGGAGCTGCTCGGTGGGAATGTCGGTGACGAGCTCGACGTAGCGGTAGATGAGGTCGTCGGGCACCGACATGGTTTTTCCGTACATGTCCTCCGGCGGATCGGTGATGCCGATCGCGTTGTCGAGCGACTTCGACATTTTCTCGGAGCCGTCGGTCCCCTCGAGCAGCGGCAGCATCATGCACACCTGGGGATCCTGGTCGTTTGCCTCCTGAATGCGCCGCGCCAGAAGCAGGTTGAAGCGCTGGTCAGTGCCGCCGAGCTCCACGTCGGCGTCGATGTGGACCGAGTCCTGGGCCTGGGCCAGGGGATAGAGAAACTCGTGGATGCTAATGGGCCGCCCGGCCTCGTAGCGCTGCTCAAAGTCGTCCCGCTCAAGCATCTGCGCGACCGTCTGTTGGGCGGCAAGCTCGATGACGTCGCTGAAGCTCATCTCATCGAGCCACGCCGAGTTGTAGAGGATGTCCGTCTTGTCCGGATCGAGCACGCGCGTGGCCTGCTCGTAGTAGGTCTGCCCGTGCTCGCGTGTCTCTTCAAGAGTAAGCTGGGGGCGGGTCTTGGAGCGGCCGGACGGGTCGCCGATCATGCCCGTGAAGTCGCCGACGATGAGGATGGCCCGGTGGCCCAGGTCCTGAAACTGCCGTAGCTTCCGCAGGACCACCGTGTGGCCGAGGTGCAGATTGGGGCGACTCGGGTCACAGCCGAGCTTGACAATCAGGGGGGTCTCCGTCTCCCGGGACGCTCGAAGTTTCTCGGCGAGGTCGTCCTCTGGGACAATCTCCTCCACCCCGCGGCGGAGGACATTCATTTGTTCGTCAACCGGCGGAAATGCCATGTCTACATACGCTTCATCAATGATACAAGACGTTCGGCCCCCTTTCCTCTTATACCATACCAAATGCGGCGATCCACTGTGCACGTTCCCCCCACCCTTGAACGAAAGGTCGACCGGGGGCCGAGTGGAACGAGGTCATGCTGGTTCAGTGCCGGTCGAGCCTCCACATGGTTCTGCGGGAGAGAATCGGAGTGTTGGGAAGATCTGCTCCTCGGCCTTGTTCTCCGTAATTGATGCAACACTCTCCGAACACGCCTCTTCTCCGTGCCCTCCCCCTTACCACATCCCCCTTACCCCGCAGTTAGAAGTTGTAGTCGCTCTGCTGCTGCTCCATTCGACGCTCCATCTCGCGCTCCTTAATGGCCTGCCGCTTGTCGTGCTTCTGGCGACCTTTGGCAAGCCCGATCTTGAGCTTCGCCCAGCCGTCGCGGAAGTACAGCGCCAGCGGCACGATCGTGTAGCCTTCCTGCTCGGCCATCTGCCCCCACTTGCGAATTTCGCGGTCGTGGAGCAGCAGCTTTCGCGTCTGCCGCGGCTCGTGCCCAAAGGGACCGGCCTCCTCGTACGGCTTGATGTACATCCCGTGGATCTTCATCTCGCCGTTCCGATCTACCTTGCAGTATGCCCCGTCTAGGCTCACCTTCCCCTGCCGGATGGACTTTACCTCCGACCCTTCGAGCACGAGCCCGGCCTCCAGGGTCTCCCCAATGTCGTACTCAAACTGCGCCTTCTTATTGCGCGCGACGACCTCAACACCTTCAGCCATAGGTTCATTGAATCACTGTTACATTGTATCATTTACTCCCCCCAAATGTATCATTGATAAATGTATCAATGATTCAATGACTCATCCTCTTCTTCCTCCTCTTCGTCGAGGTACACGAGCGGAAGGTCGGGGATGTCCTCGGTGACGTCGTAGTAGAAGAGGTACTGTCGGAACTCCGTGAGGCTCGCGATCGCGAGCTTGTCGAGCCCGGTGCGCAGGTCCTCCCGGTAAAACTCATTCAACGAGGCGGTGGTCTCTTGGGCCTGAACCCAGACATCCCGGTTCTCGTCCGCCGCCTCGCCGGAGGCAATGAGGGTCTCGATCATCTCATCGGTGGCCTGGTCGCGTTTGGTGACGTACAGGCCCCAGACCATCGGGTAGTTGGCGAGTTCGTACCACTCGCGCCCAATGTCGATGGTAAAGGGCTCGGGCTGGAGGGACGGCACGTCCGGCCCGACGAGCAGCGCTGCATCCTCGTCGGTCTCGAGCAACGCCTTCGGGGGACGCTCGTCGTACGGGACGAACGTGGGGTCCACCTTGTAGTGCTCGTGCAGAAGGATGCGGGTGACGAGGCGCTCCTGGGCAATGCGCCGGTCGTAGGCGATCGTCTCCGGGAAGTCGTGCAGCCCGCCGCTCCAGGCCAGCCGGGCGTACGGATACCGCCACGACACGAGCCCCACGCTCGGAATCACATCGAGGGCGTTGCTCGCCTGCAGGGCCAGCATCGTCGGCATCAGGGCTACATCCACCTCGTCCTCCACCAGCAGTGCGGCACACTTCTCCGGCCGATGGCGCTTGATCTGAAATGGATTGTCCACCGCACCGGAGGTGAAGCCAGACACGAGAAATTCGGCGGGCGGATAGTCCCAAATCGCAAGATCCATGGGCAGGGCAGCGCGTCCAGAGTCAGCGAGAGTCGTCGTGCAAAGGAGGAGCCCCAATCACGGCAGCCGAGCTATTCGTCTCGGACCTGCTCTTGGATCCGAGCCTCTTTCCCGGACCGGTCGCGGAGGTAGAAGAGCTTGGACCGGTTTACGACGCCGCGGCGAACGACCTCAATTTTGGCGACCCGCGGAGAGTGGAGGGGAAAGATGCGCTCCACCCCAACCCCCTCGGACATTTTGCGGACCGTAAAGGTCTCGTTCGGGCCTGATCCGCGGCGGGACAGACAGACGCCCTCAAACTGCTGAATTCGTTCTTTGTCCCCCTCCACCACGCGCAGGTGGACGTTTACCGTGTCGCCAGCGTCGAACTCGGGCGCGTCGTCGCGAAGCTGTGTGGCCTCAACGACGCTCATCAAATCATTAGCCATGGCTTAAGTCGTGTCGTTCAGTGAAAGAAACAGTTCGAAAATCAGAATTCTGGACCGGGGGCAGTGCCCCCAAGTGCTACGAGTCGTCCCCTTCGCCGGCGTCTTCGGGCAGCAGATCGGGCCGGCGCGTCCGGGTCTTCTCAAGTCGCTTTTCGTCCCGCCAGCGGGCGATGCGCTGGTGATCGCCGGAGCGAAGCACCTCCGGCACCTGTCGTCCCCGAAAGTCTGCGGGGCGGGTATAGACCGGAGCGTCCAGCAATCCGTCCTGGAAGGAGTCCGTGAGGGCCGAGGAGCTGTCGCCCAGGGCCCCCGGCACCAGCCGCACCACCGCATCGACCAGGACGAGCGCCGGCAGCTCGCCGCCGCTCAGGACGACGTCCCCGATCGAAAGCTCGCGGGTCACGAGCGCATCTCGGACCCGCTGATCGATGCCTTTGTAGTGCCCCGCAATGAGGATCAGGTGATCGTACATTGAGAGCCGGTTGGCCATGGACTGATCCAGCCGTTCGCCGTCCGGCGTAAGGTAAATGACCTCGTCCGCCGCCCCTTCCGTCTCTTCGATCGCCTCCACGGCCCGAAACAGCGGCTCCGGCTTCAGGACCATGCCCGCCCCACCCCCGAACGGATAGTCGTCAATCTGGCGGTGCTTATCGGGGGCAAAGTCCCGCAGATCGTGCACCTCAAGGGTCACCACGTCGGCCTCCTGCGCCCGCTTCAGAATGCTGTGGCGCAGGGGGGACTCCACCAGCTTCGGAAGGGCCGTAACGATGTCAATTCGCATCTTCCCAGCCATAGCGATGTACCTGAATGCCCATCAGTGAGCGGGCCGCATCATTCCGTGGACGATCCGGGGCGAGTCATCGTCATTCGCCCATCAATCCCTCGATGGGGCGCACGACGACGCGCTCTTCGTCTTCGTCGAAGTCGAGGATAAAGTCCTCGACCGCCGGGATCATCGTCTCCTCCCCGTCGGGTCCCAGGACCACGAACATGTCCTGCGCGGGCATCTGCATGAGGTTGGCCACCGTCCCGAGGGCCGTTCCCTCGTCCGTCACGACCGTCCATCCGACGAGCTCATGCGCAAACAGCTCCTCGTCTCCGAGTTCGAGGGCCTCTTCGGTGGCGAACACCTTGAACTTGGCAACGGCCTCCGCGTCGTCCCGGTCGTCAATCCCCTCCAGGCCCAAGATCACCGTCGTGCCCCGCTTCGTTTGCTGGTAGCGCACCGACGAGATTGGATGCTTTCTCACCCGCCGCGGGTGCGGCCCGAGAAAGACGACCGGCAGCGTCTCGAAGCGTGCCGGATCGTCGGTGTGCTCGGGGTCAATTTTGAGTTCTCCCTCCATGCCGTGGGGCCGGAAGACGAACCCCACCTGCACGAGGTCGGTCGGGGACACGTCGGCAAGGTCCGGGCGCTGCTCGCCGGGGTCGGAAGAGGCGGTCTTCGAAGTCGACATGGGACAGGGGACGCGGCGTCCCGCTCAAGGCTACTCGTCTTCGTGGTCTTCGTCGTCAGATGCTTCTTCGGAGTCGTCGGAGGCCTCCGGCGCGTCGGTGTCGTCGGGGGCCGCAGATTCATCGACGTCGTCCGTCTCCGCAGCCGTCTCTTCTTCGTCGCCCGAGTCGGTGTCTTCGTCAACGTCTCCCTCCTCTTGCGTCTGGGCCTCTTCCTGAACGACGGAAAGCGGCGTGGCCTGTGCGCGCAGCCGGGCCTCCTCGTCGATCTCTTCGGCCCGCTCACGCTCGCGCTCCAGCGGGTCCTTGCCCCGCGTGCCCACGGCAATCTTGACCTCCTCGTCCTGCTCGGCCATGCGCTCCCGAAATTCCTCGACGGCCTCCTCGATCTTGTCGGGCGCCTCGCCTTTCTTCTTCAGGTGATGGTGGAGAAGGAGCCCCCGGCGGCGCAGGATGGAGCGCACCGTATCGCTGGGCTGTGCCCCGTTTTCGAGCCAGTAGAGGGCTCGGTCCTCCTCGAGGCGAACCTCTGCGGGCTCGCGAAGCGGAAAGTAGCGGCCAATATCCTCGATGTAGCGGCCGTCTCGCGCGTTGCGCTGGTCGGCGGCGACGATCGAGTAGACCGGAATTTTTTTGCGCCCAATGCGGCGCAGTCGAAGCTTTACAGACACGTCGTCGTACAGTGGAGTTCAGTTCGAAAGTCGTGAAGAGGGAAGTGCGCTCAGTCGAAGAGATCCCGGGCCCCGAGGCCCCTCGGGCTAGCGGGGACTGCGGCTCTGCCCGCCGCCTCCTCCCGTAATCTTGTCCATGAGGCTGGACATGTCGACGTCTCGACCCTGGCTGGTCATCTTCTGCATCGTCTTCATCATGTCCTTCATCTCCTCGAACTGGCTGATGAGCTGGTTGACATCTCGGACCTCATTGCCGCTCCCCCGCGCAATGCGGCGTCGGCGGGTGCCATTCAGAATCTCGGGATGGGCTCGCTCCTCCGGGGTCATCGACTGGATGATGGCCTCGATGTGCGTGAAGGCGTCCTCGTCGATGTCGAGGTCGCTGATTTTGTTGCCAATTCCTGGGATCATGCCCATGAGCTCCTTGATCGAGCCCATCTTCTGGATGCGCTGGAGCTGGTCGTAAAAGTCCTGGAGATCAAACTCCTCAGAGCGAATTTTCTCTTGGAGGCGCTCGGCCTCCTGCTGGTCGTACTGCTCCTGCGCACGCTCCACGAAGGAGACCACGTCGCCCATCCCCAGGATGCGCTGGGCCATGCGATCCGGATAAAACGGTGTGAGCGCGTCGAGCTTTTCGCCAGTGGAGGCAAACTTGATCGGCTTGTCGACCACAGTCCGGATCGAGAGCGCCGCGCCGCCCCGCGTGTCGCCGTCGAGCTTCGTGAGCACGACGCCGTCGTAGTCGATCCGCTCGTTGAACTCCTTCGCCGTGTTCACGGCGTCCTGCCCCGTCATGCTGTCGACGATGAAGAGGGTTTCATTCGGATCGACGGTCTCCTTGATGTCGGCGACCTCCTGCATCATCTCTTCGTCGATGTGCATGCGTCCCGCCGTGTCGATAATGACGATGTCGCGGGCCGTGTTGCGGGCCTCCGTCACCGCCTCGTCGGCGACGCGCACAGCGTCCTCAACGATCTCTCCGTTCTCTTCGATCGAGTAGACGGGCACATTTACCTGGTCGGCGAGGGTCTTCAACTGGTCCACGGCGGCAGGCCGGTACACGTCCGACGCGGCAAGCAGCGGGGCGCGCCCCTCCTTCCGGAAGTGGCGGGCCAGCTTGGCACAGAACGTGGTTTTCCCCGATCCCTGCAGGCCCGCCACCAGAACGACCGTCGGCGGCGTGTCGGCCATCGCAATCTCCTCGTGCTCCCCCCCGAGCACCCGGGTCAGTTCGTCGTGCATGATTTTCGTGAGCTGCTCGCCCGGCGTGACGGACGTGAGCACATCCTCCCCCGTGGCCGCCTCCTTCACGTTGTCGGTAAACTCCTTCGCTACCTTGTAGTTTACGTCCGCGTTCAGCAGCGCACGCCGGATCTCCCGCATCGTCTCGGCGACGTTCACCTCGTCGATGCGGCCCTGTCCGGTCACGGACTGCAGGGCGCCTTCAAGCTTTTGGGACAAACTTTCAAACATAATCGATAGGCTCGACTCGTCTCGTCAATGTCGGCCGCGAGTGGAACCCGGGCTCTGTCGTCGAAGGGGCTTCGTCTTCGAACGTCGGCAGGACTGCCCGGAGGGCCGGGCGGTGAATCCGCGGACGTTCTCCGCGAGGACTCCCCGGCCGCGTGTCCTGCCGGATCCATCTGCGAGGCAGCGTCGACCCGGCGTTCTGAGAAGTCGTTTCCCTGGCCAGCGGCTCAACCGATTCCTATACGTGCTGCGTCCCGCCCTTCGATCCGTTTGCAAGGGGGTGTTCATCCATAATTCGCCGCGCCCGAGGGGCAGCAGAGCGGGGGCATCCTGTAACAATTCCGGGGTGAAGATCGCTGTGTCCCCTCCACGCAGGGATCCATTGGACGGCGATTCACGTTCTTATTACACATGCACATAGCCAAAGCAGGCCATTCCTGCGTCCTTCATGGCCTCCCCGACCAAAGACCCCTGGCGGACACAATTTCGGGCCTACCGCCGCTCCTTATCGCCCGGGTCCTACCGGGCCCGGAGCAGCCTGATCGGACATCGCGCCCTGACGATCCCGGAAATGGACCCCGCGCAGACTGTTCACACCTACTGGCCCCTCCAGGATCGGGGGGAGGTCGACACCCGCCCTCTGATCGCCGCCCTCCGGGGCCGGGGGGGTGAGATCGTGCTTCCGGTCGTCACGAGCTTTGACCCGGACACGCCTACCCTGGAGCACCGCCGCTACGCGGGGCCGCAGGCCTTGGACACCAATCGCTGGGGCATCCGTGAACCCGTAGGCACGGAACGGATCGCCCCCGACGCCCTCGATGTCGTCATCGTCCCCGCTCTGGGGGCGGATCGACGGGGACATCGGCTCGGCCACGGGTCCGGCTACTACGACGCCTTCCTCCAATCCGTTACGTGTCCACGGATTGCGCTCGTCTATGAGGCGTGCGCGGTCCGTTCGCTCCCCAGCGCGCCCCACGACGTGCCCATGACCACCCTCGTTACGGAACAGAACATCATCGAACCGCAAGCCTAAAATGAGGACTTCAGATTCTCCTTCACAGCCCGCCCCGCCCACCATGCAAAATCGCGAGCGTTCCCGCTCCCGCTCCTCTGCGGATGACTCCACCGACTCCTTCGAGCAGCCCTCGGCGTTCGAGGTCGGGGAAACGACGCTGGACCTGGACGACGTGTCCGAGGAGGAGATGGAGGACCTCTACTTCGCCGACGATGGAGAGGAATCGAGCCTCTTCAACCTGCCCACGGTTACGGGCCTCACGCTGATCCTGGCCGGGACCATTTACCTGCTGAGCGAGCTCGGGGTGTGGACGGGCATGGCGTTCTCCAACCTGATTCTTCCGTGGCTCGTGGGGGTCGGCGTGATTCTCCTTGGGTTTGGCCTTCTCACATGGCGCTCATCGGGGACCTCGGAGGAGGATGCGACCGACACGGCGAAAAAGGCGGTAGAGGCGGAGACGGGGGAAACCAAAGTGGTGGAGGAGCCCAAGAAATCAGACAAGAAGAAGCTCACCCGATCCCGGACGGACAAGAAGCTTTTGGGGGTGTGTGGGGGAATCGCGGAGTACCTGAATCTCGACCCGACCCTCGTCCGCATCGCCTTTGTCGTCGGGGTGATCGGCTCCGGCGGCCCGTTCGTGCTGGGCTACCTGGCCCTGGCCTTCATCATGCCGAAGGAGTCCCCCCTCACGCCCGAAGAGCGGCTCTCCATCATTCGGGACGAGGCCGACGACGCGTGAGTGGGAGAATGGGAGCGCGGGGGCGTGGAAGCGTCCCCTTCCCCACCGGATTCGGGGAATGCCCGCCCGTTCACTCACACGGCCGTGTGCTATCCAACCGCCTCGACCGCTTCGGGACGAGTGCCGGCGAGGGCCTCCTGAAGGGCCTCGGGATCGAAGTGCTG
>CAZRPQ010000074.1:0-8713 GCA_964601725.1 uncultured Salinivenus sp.
CAGACCAATGCGCTGGCGGAGATGACCCACAAGCGCCGCATGTCGGCGCTTGGGCCCGGTGGTCTCACCCGGGAGCGTGCAGGCTTCGAGGTCCGCGACGTGCATCACACACACTACGGCCGGCTCTGCCCGATTGAAACGCCGGAGGGGCCGAACATTGGGCTCATGCTGTCGCTCTGCGTCCACTCCACGATCAACAACTTCGGCTTCCTTGAAACGCCATACCGGGTCGTCGAGGACGGCCAGGTGACCGATCAGGTGGAGTACCTCTCGGCGGAGGAAGAGGACCAGGCCATCATTGCGCAGGCCAACGCACCCATTGACGACGGGGGCACCTTCGAGCACGAGGAGGTGCGCTGTCGGCATCATGGCGACTTCCCGGTCGTCGAGCCGGAGGAGGTCCAGTACATGGACGTGGCCCCGAATCAGATTGTCTCGCCCTCGGCCAGCCTCATTCCGTTCCTGGAGCACAACGACGCGAATCGCGCGCTGATGGGCTCCAACATGCAGCGTCAGGGCGTGCCGCTCCTGCGGAGCGATTCTCCCATTGTGGGCACGGGCCTTGAAAACCGCGTGGCCAAGGACTCCCGCTCCTGCGTCGTGGCGGAGGGCGACGGTGAAGTTGAGTACGTCGACGCCGAGCGCATCGTGGTGCGCTACGACGAGGAGCAGGAAGAGACGGATCTGAGCTTCGGCGAGCCGGTGCAGGAGTACGAGCTCACCAAGTTCCGCCGGACCAATCAGGACACCTGCATGAACCAGAAGCCCATCGTGCAGGCCGGAGATCGGGTTGAGGAAGGAGAGGTCCTGACGGACGGCTTTGCGATGGAGAAGGGCGAACTCGCACTGGGCAAGAACGTCCTCTGTGCCTTCATGCCCTGGCACGGATACAACTACGAGGACGCGATCGTCATCAGCGAGCGCCTCGTGGCCGACGACGTGTACACCTCGGTCCACATCGAAGAGTTTGAGCACGAGGTGCGCGACACGAAGCGCGGCGAAGAGGAACTCACCCGCGAGATTCCGAACGTCAGCGAAGAGGCCACCAAGGACCTCGACGAGCGGGGCATTGTGCGCGTCGGGGCCGAGATCACGCCCGGCGACATCATCGTCGGCAAAATCACGCCGAAGGGCGAGACCGACCCCACGCCCGAAGAGAAGCTGCTCCGCGCCATCTTTGGCGACAAGGCGGGCGACGTGAAGGACGCGTCCTTGAAGGCGAAGCCCGGCATGGAAGGCGGCGTGGTGATCGACACGAAGCTCTTCAGCCGCCGCGAGCTCGATCCCGCTTCCAAGAAGATGGAGGAGAAGCGCCTCGAAAACATCGAGAGTGAGCACGAGCGCAAGCTCGAAGATCTCAACGAGCGCTTCTGGGACAAATTCTTCAGCCTAGTCGAGGATGCCTCGAGCGCCGGTCTCGAAGACCGGGACGGTGAGGTCCTCCTCAGCGAGGGCGCCGAGTTTGAAGAGGACGCCTTCGAGGACGTGGACCCGGCCGACATTAGCACGCGGGCCGAGTTTACCGACGACGAGGAGCTGAACGATCAGATTCGGACGCTCTTCCGAAACTACAAGTCGCGCCGTCGTGACATCGAGGGTGCGACTAAGCGCCAGAAGCACCAGGTCGAGATGGGCGACGAGCTCCCCTCGGGCGTCGTGCAGATGGCCAAGGTGTACGTGGCCCGGAAGAAGAAGATGGAAGTCGGCGACAAGATGGCCGGGCGCCACGGCAATAAGGGCGTGATCGCGAAGGTTGCCCCGGTCGAAGACATGCCGTTTCTCGAGGACGGCACGCCCGTCGACCTCCTTCTCAACCCACTGGGCGTGCCCTCGCGGATGAACCTCGGCCAGATTTACGAGACGCTCCTCGGATGGGCCGGGGACAAGCTTGGGGTGAAGTACTCCACCCCCATTTTCGACGGGGCTTCGCTCGAAGACGTAGGCGACGAGCTTGAGAAGGCCGGCCTGCCCCGCGACGGGAAGGTGCAGCTGTACGACGGTCGCACCGGCGAGCCCTTCGACGAGAAGACGACGGTGGGGCAGATTTACATGATGAAGCTGGAGCACCTCGTCGAAGACAAGATGCACGCCCGCTCCATCGGGCCGTACAGCCTCATCACGCAGCAGCCGCTCGGCGGCAAGGCCCAGTTTGGCGGACAGCGCCTCGGGGAGATGGAGGTGTGGGCACTGTATGCCTACGGCGCCTCCAACACGCTTCAGGAGATGCTCACCTACAAGTCGGACGACGTGGAGGGTCGCTCTGAGGCCTACGAGTCGATCGTCAAGGGCGAGAACTTGCCGTCCCCCGGCGTTCCCGAGAGCTTCAACGTCCTCGTTCGGGAGCTTCAGGGACTTGGTCTTGAGGTGACCCTCGACTAGTCGTCGAGCACGAACGGCGATCTCAGGCGGTCCAGCGGCCCAACCTGCCTGCTGGGTACCGCTGTCAGCGTTCCACTCCGCACGCTACAATCCTATAGTTCCAACCAATATGCCGTACGGTAACTCGAAAGAGATCAAGACCGACTTCGACAGCATCACCATCAGCCTCGCCTCCCCAGAGGACATCCTGGAACGGTCCTACGGCGAGGTGATGAAGCCGGAGACCATCAACTACCGGTCCTTCAAGCCGGAAATGGGCGGGCTCTTCTGCGAGAAGATCTTCGGCCCGGTCAAGGACTACGAGTGCCACTGCGGAAAGTACAAGCGCATCCGGTACAAGGGCATCATCTGCGACCGGTGCGGTGTGGAGGTCACCCGCAAGGCGGTCCGCCGGGAGCGCATGGGCCACATCTCCTTGAGTGTGCCGGTGGTCCACATCTGGTACTTCAAGACCCTTCCCAACAAGATTGGCCACCTGCTGGGGCTGAAGTCGAAGGACCTGGAAAAGGTCATCTACTATGAGAACTACATCGTCATCCAGCCCGGATCGGCTGAACGTCTCGGAATCGAGGAGAACCAGCTCCTCACGGAAGAGGAATACTACGAGATCCTCTACCAAATTCGGGACGACAACAACCGGCTTCAGGACGATGACCCGGACAAGTTCATCGCCATGATTGGGGGAGAGGCGATCGAGACGATGCTCGAGCGCCTGGACCTCGACAAGCTGGCCCAGGACCTCCGCTTCCAGGTGAAGACGGAGACGAGCCAGCAGCGGAAGTCGAAGGCCCTGAAGCGACTCAACGTCGTGGAGGCCTTCCGCGAGGCGAACGAGGAGGGCACCAACAAGCCCGCGTGGATGGTGATGCGGGTTATTCCGGTCATTCCGCCGGAGCTCCGGCCCCTCGTGCCGCTGGACGGCGGCCGCTTTGCCACCAGCGACCTGAACGACCTCTACCGCCGGGTCATCATCCGCAACAACCGCCTCAAGCGCCTCATCGACATCAAGGCGCCGGAGGTCATTCTTCGGAACGAGAAGCGCATGCTGCAGGAGGCGGTCGACTCGCTCTTCGACAACAGCCGCAAGTCGAACTCGGTGCGCGGCTCCTCGAACCGGCCGCTCAAGAGCCTGTCGGACATGCTGAAGGGCAAGCAGGGGCGCTTCCGCCAGAACCTGCTTGGGAAGCGGGTCGACTACTCGGGCCGCTCGGTCATCGTCTCCGGGCCGCACCTGGAGCTCCATCAGTGTGGCCTCCCGAAGGAGATGGCCGTCGAGCTCTTCAAGCCGTTTATCATCCGCCGCCTCATTGAGCGCGGCATCGTCAAGACGGTGAAGAGCGCGAAAAAGTACGTCGACAAGAAGACGGAGGACGTGTGGGACATCTTGGAGAAGGTGATACAGGGCAGACCTGTATTGCTGAACCGGGCGCCCACGCTCCACCGGCTCGGCATTCAGGCCTTCCAGCCGGTCCTCACCGAGAACAAGGCCATCGAGATTCACCCGCTGGTCTGCCCGGCGTACAACGCCGACTTCGACGGCGACCAGATGGCCGTGCACGTGCCCCTTTCCCACGAGGCGTGCCTCGAGAGCATGGTGCTCATGCTGTCGAGCCACAACGTGCGGAGCCCGGCCGACGGCGGACCGCTCGCCGTGCCCAGCCAGGACATGATTCTGGGCCTCTACTACATCACGAAGGCCAAGTCCAACCAGAAGGGCGAGGGCATGCGCTTCGCAAACATCGACGAGGTGCGGCAGGCCTTCGATCAGGATCAGGTGGCGCTCCACGCCAAGATCAAGCTCCGCGATCCGGACGGATCCGGTGAGATGATTGACACGACCGTCGGGCGCGTGGTCTTCAATGAGGCGCTGCCCGAAGAGATCGACTTTGTCAACGAGGTGCTGACCACCAAGAATGTCCGACCGGTCATCGCCCGCGTGCTGAAGCAGACCGGCTTCGAGGAGACGGCCGACTTCCTGGATGCCATCAAGGACATGGGCTTCCGCCGCTCGACGACCTCGGGCATGACATTCTCCCTCTCCGACATCATCATTCCGGAAGAGAAAGAAGAGCTCATCGACGAGGCCAACGAGAAGGTCGCGGAGGCCGAGCAGAACTACTCGATGGGCTTCATCACCGACAGCGAGCGGTACAACCAGGTCATCGACGTCTGGACGAAGACCAACAACCGCGTGTCGGAGGTCCTCTTCAACGCTCTCAAGGAGCACAAGGAGGGCTTCAACCCGATCTTTACGATGGCCGACTCCGGGGCTCGGGGGTCGAAGGAGCAGATTCGCCAGCTCGGCGGGATGCGAGGCCTCATGGCCAAGCCGCAGAAGAACATCGGCGAAGGAGGCGGCGAGATTCTCGAGAACCCGATCCTCTCCAACTTCAAGGAGGGACTGTCGGTGCAGGAGTACTTCATTAGCACCCACGGCTCCCGGAAGGGGCTGGCCGACACGGCCCTGAAGACGGCCGACGCGGGATACCTCACCCGCCGTCTGGTCGACGTCTCTCAGAGCGTGACGGTGACCGAGCACGACTGCGGGACGCTCCGCGGCATTAGCGTGGAAGCCCTCAAGGACAACGAGGAAGTGGTGGCGCCGCTGTCGGACCGTATTACGGGCCGGGTGTCGGTCCGCGACCTCTACGACCCGCGCACCGACGAGCTCATCGTCGAGGCGAACGAGCTGATCACCGACGAGATTGCCGATCGGATCGCGCAGACCTCGATCGAGGAGGTCGAAATCCGGTCGGTGCTCACCTGTGAGGCCGAACGAGGCGTCTGCACGCTCTGCTATGGCCAGAACCTCGCCACCGGTCGCACGGTCGAAGTCGGCGAATCGGTTGGCGTGGTGGCGGCCCAGTCGATTGGGGAGCCGGGCACGCAGCTCACCCTCCGCACCTTCCACACCGGCGGAACGGCCACCCGCGTGGCGGCCGAATCGACCATCCAGGCCAAGTTTGCCGGCACCGTCGAGTTCGAGAACCTCCGGACCGTCACCTACGAGGACACCACCGAGCCGAAGGAGATTGTGCTCAGTCGCCAAGGCGAGATCCGGATTATGGACACCGAGGAGGATGGGCGCGAGCTCACCAGCTACGTCGTGCCGTACGGCGCCGAGCTCCTGGTGGACGAGGGACAGGAGGTCGACGAGGACGATGTGATGGCCAGCTGGGACCCGTACAACAGCCTCATTCTCACCGAGGTCGATGGGACGGTGCGCTTCGATGACGTCATCGAGGGCACCACCTACCGCGAGGAAATTGACGAGCAGACGGGCCACATGGAAAAGGTCATTGTCGAGAGTCGGGAGCGCACCCTCACGCCGGCCCTCGTCGTGGAGACGACCGACGGGGACGAACGTGAGTATAACATGCCGGTCGGCGCCCGCATTCAGGTTGAAGAGGACGCGACCGTTCAGGCCGGCCAGACCCTGGCCAAGATTCCGCGCCAGGCGGCCCAGACCAGCGACATCACGGGAGGCCTGCCCCGCGTGGAGGAGCTCTTCGAGGCCCGCACGCCGGACGACCCGGCCGTGGTGACCGAAATTGACGGCATCATCAGCTTTGGCGACCGCAAGCGGGGCTCGCAGGAGGTTATCGTGAGCAGCCGCGAGGGGGACATGGAGAAGAGCTACATGGTCTCTCTCTCGAAGCACCTCCTGGTGCACGAAGGCGACTACGTGGAAGCCGGCGACCGCCTCAGCGATGGCCAGATTGCCCCCCACGACATCCTGTCGATCAAGGGGCCGCGGGCCGTGCAGGAGTACCTGCTGAACGAGGTTCAGGAGGTGTATCGCCTGCAGGGCATCGGCATCGACGACAAGCACTTCGAGGTCGTGATCCGCCAGATGATGAAGCGGGTCGAAATCAAGGACCCGGGCGACACCAACTTCCTCGAAGGCGAGAAGGTGGATCGCCAGAAGATGGCGAACAAGAACGACGACCTCTACGACCAGTTTGTCGTCACCGATCCGAGCGATGCGGACGTCAAGATCGGAGAGGTCATTAGCCGTCGGCGTCTCCGCGAGCTCAACTCTGAGCTGAAGCGTGAGGACAAGCCGGAGATCGAGGTGCGGGAGGCCCGGCCTGCCGTCGGGGAGCCCGCGCTTTTGGGCATCACCAAGGCGTCGCTGGCCACCGACTCGATGATCTCGGCGGCCTCTTTCCAGGAGACCACGAAGGTGCTCACAAACTCATCCATCCGCGCCCGAACGGATCCGTTGGAGGGCCTGAAGGAGAACGTGGTCGTGGGCCACTCCATCCCGGCCGGCACGGGCCAGCGCGAGTACCGCGATCTCGTCGTGGGCTCGAAGTCCGAGCTCGAAGAGCTGCAGGCCGCAATTGGCGGCGACGGCGAGGCGCCTGCTGGCGACGGTGCTGCCGGCGACGGAGCCCCGAGCGAGGAAGACGTGGAGCAAATCGAAGCTTCCGGCTCCGAGAGCTAATTCGTACACAACCCAGCGCGACACTGCTTCCGCCCCGGCCGCGCCGTTTTGGCGTGCCGGGGCGGTTGTATTTTGGGTCGGGGGTTCTGAAGGTCTGAAAAAACGTGGTGCCGAGTCCAATGTCGAGTCTCCCTCTTTTCGCCGGGGACGGGGCGATCGCTCTGGCGGCCCTGGCCGGACTCGGGGCACTGGTGGGACTGGGGGAAGTGCTCAGGGCCTGGGGCGTGGCGGCCCGCACCACGCGTCGCCTCGTCCACGCGGGCGTGAGTCTTTTCGTGGCCACCACGCCGTTCCTGTTCGCGCGACCGCTGCCCGTCTATGCACTTGCCGCTGTCTTCACGCTGATCAATGCCAGCGCCCGCTCCGGACAGAAGTGGGCGGGCATCCACGAGGCGCGCCCGCAGAGCTGGGGCACCGTGACACTACCCCTTTCTGTGCTCCCTGCGCTCGCGGCGACCTGGTCCGTAACGCCGGATCGTATTCTTGCCTTCCAGGGGGCGTATCTCGTCCTCGCCCTGGCCGATCCCGCCGCGTCGTGGGTGGGCGAAACGTGGTCGAGGACGGACGCCCAACTCCGGGAAAGCACTGTTGCGGGAAGCCTGACGTTCGCTGCACTCACGCTTGCCCTGACCATTTTGCTGTTCGTCACCCGTACACAGTGGCCGGCGGGCCGCGTGCTGCTGGGGGCTCTCGGGGCCACCGTCGTGGCGACTCTCGCCGAAGCAGTCAGTAGACGAGGGGGGGACAATTTCTTTATCGTCGCCGCACTCGTTCTCGTGCTGGTGCCCCTTCAGAGGCAGGCCGTGAGCGTCACGCAGGTGGGAGTTGCTCTCATCGTGGGGGCAGCATTCGGAGCGCTTGCGTACTGGGCGGGGGCGCTGGACGAACGGGGAGCTGTGACCGGCGGGCTCTTTGCAGCGTCGCTCGTGGGATTGGGGGGATGGGCGTGGATCGTCCCCGGGATCGTTTTCTTCGGGCTCTCGAGTGCCCTCACAGGCGTTGGGCACCAAGGAGAGCACGCGTCTCCGAGGGCCGAGTCTCCGCGACGGACGCAGGCGCAGGTTCTTGCAAACGGAGGGGTCGCGTGGACGGCGCTGGCGGTGGCTGCGGTGGCGCCGGCCGGAGCCTCGGGCATGCCGGTCGCCGGGTACGCGGCGTTCGTCGGTGCCCTGGCCGCCGCGGCGGCCGACACCTGGGCCACGGAACTTGGGACCCTCTCGCCGTCCCTGCCGTGGTCGTTGCGATCGTTGCGACGCGTTCCCGCAGGCACCTCGGGGGCCATCACGGTGCTCGGGTGCGGGGCGGCTGCACTGGGGGCCGCCAGCGTCGTCGGCGCGGCGCTCCTGTCCGGGGGAACCCTTGCAGGCCCCGCGTGGCGGGACGCGGCGCTTCTGCTCGGAGCCGGACTCGCGGGCATGCTGGCCGACAGCGGGGCCGGCGCGTTTCTGCAGGCCCAGTACCGGGGCCCCTCGTCTGGAGCATTGGTCGAGACGCCTCCCTCCGAGACGGCGAGCCCTGTACGAGGGTGGCCCGGCGTTGGAAACAATGTCGTGAATCTCATGGGCACCGCCGTGGGCGCCCTCGCCGCCCTCGCAGGCATGTTGCTCGTGGGCTAGCCGACGGAAGACGCGGACCGCGGCCGGGCGGTGTTACCTCTGGGGACAAAAACATCGGTTTTTGCGATGAGGGTTGTGGAGGAGGAGAATGAGCCTTTAGTTTAGGCGTGGCGAGCACTACTTGGCTCCGTCCGATCCGTATTCTGCGTCAAATTGGATGTGTCTATGTCCTGGTACAAGAAGCTTCACTGGCAAATTATCATCGGCCTCGTATTGGGACTCATCTACGGGGTGATCGCCGCGTCTGCGGGATGGGGGCAGTTCACCA
>CAZRPQ010000075.1:0-8657 GCA_964601725.1 uncultured Salinivenus sp.
ACCCTGGCCCCGACGGCTCCGCTAAGCGGCGGAGCCGTTTTGTTTTGCCGTGGCCGAGACTCTTTACACCGTTTCGCAGAGGTCCTCTCGCGCCTCGACTCAGACCGTGGATTCTCCGTCCGACGCTGCCCATCCAACCCCGCCAGCAGAGGAAACGAGAGCGCTTCTGTTCTTCGATGGGGTGTGCAATCTCTGCAACGCCTTCGTCAACCTCGTCCTCGACGCCGATTCCGAGGGCTACTTCCTCATGGGCGCGTTGCAGTCGGAGGCGGCTCGTCCCTACCTGGAAGGCTTCGGGGTCGATCCCGAAGCGTTGGACTCCGTGGTGCTCATCGAGAACGGACAGCTCTACACCCGCTCCACGGCGGCCCTTCGGGTCTTTCGCCGCCTCGACGCGCCGTGGCCCCTGCTTTACGCATTCATGACCGTGCCCCCCCCTCTCCGAGACTGGGTCTACGATCGCATCGCGTCGAATCGGTACCAATGGTTTGGGACCCGCGATGAGTGCCGGGTCCCCACCCCGGACCTGCAAGATCGATTTTTGGAGGACCCGATGTAGAGAGGACCCGGGGGGCTACTTCCCGTTCTCTTCGCTCTGCTGGAGGAGCTCGAAGTACTGCTTGATGAGCTCCTCGTAGTCCGAGTTGTATCCCATCTCTAGGGCACGGATGAGATCACGGCGCAGCGCGTCGACCTCGTCTTGGTCGGGGCGTTCCCCAGGCGGCTTCCGGTCGATGTTCTCGTCCGCTCGGCGACCGCGTCGCTGTTGCTTCTTGCCCTGCGTGCGGAGCGATTGCTGGGCGTTGAGGAGACGGGTGAGGATCTGCTGCTGTCGCTTGATGAGGTCTCGGCTGTGACGGCCGCCCTGCAAGTCGTCGGCGGACTTCTCCATTTCTTTGGCAATCTTTTGGAGGTCGCCCATGAGCTTCTGTTTGGTCTCCTCCTGAACGTTCATCTCTTCGAGCTGCTGCTTGATCCGCCGTTGCTGCTTGGCCAGTTGCTTGCGCCGCGCCTGCCCGTCCTTCGAGAGACGCTGGCCCTGCGCTTTGTTCAAGAACTTCTGGATCTGCTTGTTGAGCTTCTGCTGCTGGCCCGAGGCCTTCTGAAGCTGCTGCATGGCCTGCTGCATCGACATCTTGCCGCTCCCCCCGCTCGGTTGCTGCTGCATCTGGTTCAGGAGCTTGGAGAGAAGCAGGGCCAGCTCATTGAGGTGCATCATGGACGTCTTCTGGTAGCCGGTCGCCTGCTTGGCCTCGCGGTCGTCCAGCGAGGTGGTGGATTTCTCCATGGCCCGCAGGGCATTGCCCGTCTTCTTCTGGACGGACTGAGACATCTTGGGCAGCCGGCTGGCGATCGACTGCAGCGAGTCGGCCAGGGTCTTGAGCCCGTCGGTGAGGTCCTTTTGCTTCACGGCGTAGCGTCGGACCGTCGGCCCGTCGCCGTCCAGCTTTTCAATGGCCGTACGCAGGTCTTCCTGGTCCTCGGAGAGACGAAGAGTGTTTTCGAGCGCACTGCGGAGGCCTGTGATGTTCATCTGCCGCTGCTGCCCCTTCATCTGCTGCTTCATCTGCGAGAGGCGCGACCGCATGTTCTGGAGGCGCTTCTGAATTCGCTGTTGCTGCTGGCGCGCCTTCTGGAGCTGATTCTTCCGCAGCTGCTGGCTGTTCTGGCGCATCTTCTTCGACATCTCCTCCTGCTGCATCTTCTTCTGGAGCTTCTGTAGCTTTTTCTTCGGGGCCGAGGGGACGTCCTTCATCTCCTTCTTGGCCTTCTTCATCTCCTTCATGAGCTTTTTCATCTCCTCGGCCACCTGTTCTTGCTCGCGGGCCAGCTTCTCGTTGGCGGACGAGTCGGGGGACGGCGACTGCTGGGCGGAGGCGGAATCGGGCTGGGGCGCAGACGTGGAGTCCGCCGCGGAGGCCGAGGTCGAATCGGACGACGTGGCGGCGGTAGAGTCGGTTGGAGCCGCGGCCGTGGAGTCGGAGGAAGGGGCGGCGGTGGAGTCGGACGGAGACGAGGACGTCCGGCTGGGGTCCGACGAGGTGGAGTCCGAGGAGGGAGACGGCTTCTGGGACTGCCGGCTCGAGTCCGCGTCGGGGGAGGCCTCCATCTGCTCGGCGGTCTTTTTCGCAACCTCCTTCTCTTGCTCACTCAGATTTGTGGCCCGACGCGTCAGTTCCTCCATCTTCAACCGCGCCTTAAGCTGCTTAAACAGGTTGAGCGTGCGTTTCAGTTGCTGCTCCTGCTGCTTCAGGTTGGACTTGGCCTTTTGCATGGACGGCTGCATCTGGCGGAAGCTCTTTTTCTGCATCGACTGCCGGAGCTTCTGAAGCGCCTTCTGCACGTCCTGGGACTTCATCTCGTCAACGGTTCGCTTCAGCTCCTGAAATTTTTCGCTGGTCTCCGGGCTCGACAGGTCGTTGCGCTGCATTTCTCGATTCAGGGAATCGACCTTTCGGGACAGTTTTTCTTTGCCCTGCGACACCGATTCCTGTTGCTGCTGCAGCTGCTTGAGCTGGCGACGGTCTTCCCACTCGGCCTGCCGGGTGCGGCGGAGTTCGTCGCGGAGCTTGCGGAATTGCTGCTGCACGTTTTTCGACTTGCGGTTGAGTTGCTGCATCTGGTCGCCCGTCTTCTGCTGGAGGGTGTCGAGCTCCTCGTATTGTTCGGAGAGGGAGGGGAAGCGAAGCCGCTGGGTGACCGTGCGGCCGCTCTTGGGCCCGTTCACCGTGTCGTTGTCCCAGGCCTTTACGTAATACGACACCTCGTCCCCCCGCTCGAGCTCGAGGCCACTGTCCTGAACGAGAAGCCACGTGTAGTTGAGCACCTGGTCGAGCTGTCCCGGCTGCGACAGGGGAAGCTCGGTCGAGGCGTACGATGAGTCGCTGTCGGCACGGCGGTAGAACAACTCGGCGCGCCGAAAGCCGTAATCGTCGCTCAGTTGGAGGCGGAGGTCCTGGGTGAGGGCGGGCGTGAGCTTGGCCGTCCCCTCGGGGGTGAGAAAGGAGACGGAGGGGCGAGCGTCGGCCTGGAGGGCCACTTCGTAGCGGATCGGGTCGCGATTCGGGATGCCGCCGTCGCTCTGCAGGCGGAGCACGTACGTGTCCTCGCGCCGGAGGACGAACTCCCCGGTGGCCGAGTCGGCCGTGACGGTGAGTGGCTGGGCAGACCCGTTTTCAAAATCGAGCGTAGCGTCCGAGACGGGAGCGCCCCCAAGGGCAGCGGCAACGGTCACGCGACTGCCGGGCAAGGCGGTTATGTCGCCAACGTTGGGGGCGAGCCGTCGAGAGGGACGGTTTGTGTAGGCGGGTGGGGTGACCCGCAGTTGCAGCCGGCGCAGGAAGGGACGCTGTGCCACATCGACCTTGTACCACGCCGTGCGCACCGGCGAGGCCACGACCCGATAGCGCAGGGGCTGCCGCACGTTGGGCACGGTGTGACGAACCGTGCCCGTGGCGCCGGTCTGCAGGGCGATCCGCTGGGGCGACTCGTCATCCTGGGTGCGGAGGAGCAGGGTGGCCGTCTCGGGCGCCGTGCCGGTCGTCCGGACGGTGATGCGGAGAGAATCGCCCTTGACGAGACGGGCATCTCCGGGGGTGACGGCGAACTGAAACGGCGCGGGGCGATCAAACTCCGTCCGCGGCGCCAGCAGGCGCTCGGAGGCATCGAGGAACGTCGACGGGGCGGCGACCAGAAACGCGAGCACGGCCAGGAGGGGAAGAGCGGCCCATCGGGCAGCCTTCCGGGCCGGTTGGAAGTTGGCCACTTCCTCGAAGGACACCTCGTCGATTTGTTTGGCGAGGTGCTGCACCGCCCGGTCCACGTACGGCGCAGGGGCATGAGACCGTTGGCCCTCCGCGAGCTGCAAGAGGTTCACGAGCCGATCGGCCACGACCGGATGGTGCTCCCCAACGGTTCGGGCCACCTCTTCGTCGGATGGGCCCTCAAGGACGCCGAGAAGACGGCCCAGCGGGCGCGCGACGAACGCCGCGATCACCCCGAGCACGGTGGCCCCGACCAGCACGAGAAGGCTGGTTCGAAGGGTGGGGGCGAGCCACAGGGTGGCTTCCAACACTGCGGCGACGAGCCACAAGGCGGCCACGCTGCCGACGGCCACGGCGCCTCCGAAGGCCAGTTCGGCCCACGACATGCGTCGCATCGCTTGCCGGAGGCGGGTACGCAGGCGCTGAACGAGCCGAGTCGTTTGTTCACTCATAAAAATAAAAAGAGGCGCTGACAATGAGCGGGGCGGGCCATCGGAACGAGATCGTCCCGACCTCGTGAGCGGGGCGGGATGGGCAGACGAGGCCTCGCACGCGAAAGCATCGTAGAATACCATCCGCAGAGGGTCGGTGTTTCTCTGTGCATTCATCCACGGTGTTGGTGCGCGTGGGGACTGGGAACCGCCTGCTCCCACTGTGGGGACCCAGTCCGAGACGTGAAAATGAACGCAAAACGGACTGTCGCGGATGAAAGGGGGCGATCCGAGAGTCACTTTGAGGGCCCCTCCGGCAAAATTGCTCGACGATTCGTTACGAACTTTGCCCCTCGATCCATGCTGCCGTCGCATCGCTCCGTTTTGTACGTTGCCATCGCTGGACTGCTGGTTCTCAGCGGATGCCGAATGTATGGGGATGGGGGCTATGGCACGAAGCCCAAAACCTACGAGGCCATGCAGAAGGCCGTGCAGTCCTTCGAGGACGACCTCAATCGAGCAGAGACCAATCTCCATACGCTGGAGGACGCCGCCACGAAGGCCGACACGCTCCGGCCGCTGGCGGAGCAGTTTCACGCCCTGGTAGATGAGCACGAGTCTCTCCTCGCCTCCCAGCGGGAACGGGTCGAGCGCCTCGGTCCTGACGCTACCTACCGGAACCTGCACCAGGCGTACGGGGCCACCGTCACGGAGCAACGTCTGATGCAGCAGAAGTACCAGCGAGTGATCACGACTGTGGGGGCGACCGTCCGGGACACAGCGGCTCAGACCGCGTCGTCGGAGACGGATCGTCAATATACCATCCGGCCCATCAACTTCCCGCCCTCGGAGGACGGGAAGACGCTCAGCATGGAGCAGGCCCTTCAGGGGCTCTGACGGACGGACTCCCCTCACGGCAGCGCCCCGTTCCGTTCTCGGCGGCTGTCCTTGCGCTGTTGATTGTAGAAGGCATTGTAGAAGGCACGGCGCAGCACGGCTTCCCTTCGAGGTTGAAATGATCCCATCGGGCTCAACGAAGCCCCCAATCCGGGGCCTGCTGCCCCGGCACTACGATTGATCCTTCACCGACTCTCTCTTCTATTTCGGACCCCCAGATTCCTCCACAGGGACCCGACATTGATGCAAAGGGCGGTCACTGCTTTCCTCATTTTGTCGCTGTTCGGGGGACAGGTGGGCATGCTCGGCGCGTTGCTTGGACGTCATCACGCCCAGCAGCAGATGCATCACGAGATTGCCACTGCATCGGAGTCGCTCAGCAACTCGGCGGCAGTCGAGCATCTGATCCTTTCGCAGTCTGAACGCCGATCTCCCAACTCCTCACTTGTCCGGGTGGACGAGCACGAATTTTGGTACCAGGACAACCTCTACGACATCGTCCACGAAGAGTGGCACGGTCAGGTCTGGCACGTCTGGGTCTTGCACGACCAGCAGGAAGAGCATTACCTGGACGTCCTCGCCCAGACGATGAACACACCGATGCTCGAGGGCTCAACCGTCCCCGTCCACCAGCGGCCCATCGGATTTCGTCCCCTTGCGCTGGTCCCGACCGCATTGTCCTCCCTTCCGTCTCCACCGGTACGCTGGCAGCCCTTTCCTCGCAGCTCTTTCGCGGCCCATCAGGGTCCGTATCTGGAGGTGCCCCATCCCCCGCCGTGGGCGTGAGTCCGTCTCCCGTCTTGCGACTCCCCCCGCCGGTCTTCGCGGTGGCGCGTGAGGGCCGACTGGGGTAAGCCACGGCTTTGACATCAGCACCCCATCTACACCTATGCATTATCGTTCGTTTTGGCACTGCCTAGCAGTGCTATGTCTACTCACGACGGTTCTGCCTTCCCCGACCTCGGCCCAGAGCCAACTTCGGGGCCGCGTGACGGAAGCCGGAACGCAAACGCCCATTGAGCGAGCAAACATCCTCCTGCGTCACAAAGGCGACACGCAGGGCACGAGCACGAACGCCACGGGTCGCTTCCAGATTTCAGTGTCGCCGGGCGAGTACACCCTTGAGGTGTCGGCCCTGGGCTACGAGGGGGCCCGCCGGACCGTGAGGGTGCGGGCCGAGGAGGCGATGTCGGTGACGTTCACCCTTTCGCCCCGAGAGTACTCCCTGAATGAGATCGTGGTGGAGGACCAGCTCCAAGAGACCGAAACGGCGGTCACGACCGTTCAGCGAGTCGACAATGCGGCCATCGAGACTCAGGACGCGGCCGACGTCTCGGAGCTCGCCGAGCTTGTGCCAGCGACCCACGTCCAGACCAACTCCCGCGGCCAGACGATTCTGTATTTCCGCAACGCGGGGGACCGGCAGGTCGGACAGTTTTTTGACGGGGCGCTCCTCAACATTCCCTGGGACAACCGGGTGAACATCAGCCTCATTCCCGCCAGCGTGGTGGAGGAGATGACCGTCACGAAAGGGGTCCCGTCCGTTCGGTACGGCGCCAACGTCCTCGGCGGGGCCATCAACTTCCAGTCCCGCACCCTCGACTCGCAGGGGCAGCGCACCGAACTGGAGGGCGCCCTCGGCACCGCCGAGCAGCGCCGCGCCTCGGTCACCCACCTCGGCCGCACCGAGCAGTGGGACTACACGGCGGCTGTGCAGTATACGTCGCGGGGCAACGAGCCGCTTGCGCAGGACGCCAATCTGGAGCACAACCAGCCCCTCTCGGACCGACGCGTGAACACCGACCGACAGCTCGTCAGCGGCTTCGGGCGGGCCAGCCGCCGCTTCGAAAATGGGGGGCAGCTTGGGGTGTCGGTCCTTCACGTTGACGCCGAGCAGGGCGTGGCGCCGGAGGGAAACGAGGCTAAACCGGGCGAGTCCCGGTACTGGCGCTATCCCCTCTGGCAGAAATCGACCGTCATCGCCAGCGGGCAGGTGCCCCTGGGCACACACACCTCGCTCCGCGGGGCGGCCTGGGGCAGTCGCTTCGCACGCGACATAGCCGACTACAAAAGCATCGATTATCGGGACGTTAACCAGATCCAGGAGGGTCGTGACCTCACCGGCGGGGTCCGGCTTATTGGGACGCAGAACCTCCCGCTTGGTAGCCTGACTCTGGCCCTGAACGGTCTCACGAGTCGGCACGAAAAGACGACCAACCTGGCGCCACGACAGCCGGTCGACTCCAGCCAGTCCTTCACCTACCGACAGCACATCTTCAGTACCGGGCTCGAATACGAGGCGGAGATCCATTCCCGCGTGCAGGTCACCGCCGGGCTCAGCGTCGACGGCACGGCCACCCCGGAGACCGGTCCGTTCCCGGATCGCGACCCCATTACCACGTGGGGCATGAACACCGGGATTCAGGTCGACGCCGGACAGGGATGGACTGTGCGCGGGGCCTTTGGCCGAAAGACGCGGTTCCCAACCATGCGGGAGCTCTTCGGCGCGGCGATCGGCAAGTTCGTGCCGAATCCGAACCTGCAGCCCGTGACGGCCTGGATCGGGGAGGCGGGCGTGGAGTACCGCGCGTCGTCGTTCTACCTCGGCTCCACCGCGTTCCGTAACCGGGTCTACGACACCATCGACAAGCGGACTTTCACGCAGGAGATTATCGATGAGGAAAATCTGCCGTCGGATTATCTCGGGAAGGAGCAGCGGATCAACCTTAAGGGGGCGCGCATCTACGGTCTCGAAACGACCGTGCGCTGGTCGCCGACAGAGTCGCTTGTGCTCGACGGAAACGTGACGTGGTCGCACCCCCGCGCCTTCACGGAATCGGGCACCCAGCGGCTTGACGAAAAGCCCGCGTGGCTGGGCACTGGGCAGGTGTCGTACGAGCTCCCGTTCGGGCTGTCGCTGATGGGCCAGGGCCGTTACACGGGGGGCGTCTACGCCCGGAATGAGGACAACAAGTTTGTGACGCTGCCCTCCTCTCCGTCGCTCGTCCTGGACGCCCGTCTCAGCTACGCCCTGTCGGAGATCACCAGCGGGATTGATGGCCGCATCTACGTGCGGGGCGATAATCTGACCGACGAGGCCGTGTTTATCGGATTGGGGCTGCCCCGTCCGGGGCGGTCGTTCCGCGCCGGGGTTGAGCTGGCCTTTTAGCTCCTTGAGAGTGAGAGGAGGGCACCTACAGGGGCTCTGAATCTGTGTCCCGCCGGGCGGCGCCATCAATGGCGTCGGCCGGGCGGGCGACGGTGTAGCTGTGGGCCTTGGGGCGATCGGCGAAGAGGGGCTTGACGGTCGACCAGGTGCTGCGAAAGAGGTCGCTCTCCCTGTATTCGTCGAGCGCGTCCGGGCTTTCCCAGTGGCTGTGTGTCGTGAAGACGGCAGGCGTGTCCGCATCCCGCCACAGCTCCAGGTGGTGGCATCCTGGAAACGAACGGATGCGTGGGGCGGTGTCGTCGAACTGGTCGAGAAACTGGTCGACGGCGTCGGGGGCGAACGTCATGCGCACGATGCGGACGAGCACGGGATGTACGGTTGACGAGTCATGAGTGA
>CAZRPQ010000076.1:0-1640 GCA_964601725.1 uncultured Salinivenus sp.
TCGCCCTCGCGTCCGGCATCGCGGAGGAGCTCTTCTTTCGGGGCTGGCTGCAGACGCAGACGAACGTGGGGGTGGCGAGCCTTCTGTTCGGGGCCGCTCACCTCTGGGGCCGCGAGGCGCTGCCGTACGGGGCTTACGCCGCACTCATGGGCGTCGGACTGGGCGGACTCTTCGCCTACACGGGCTCCCACCTGTGGGCGCCCGCCCTCGCCCATGCCCTCAACAACCTGCTGGGGCTGCTGGCCCTCCGGTACGACTGGACTCCCCCCCCGAGCTGAACCGACCGAGCGCCGTTGAGGCCGTCCGGGATGCGCTCCGTCCCTTCCTTCGCAACGCCGCCGAGGCCGCCCGGCTGGACGAGCGGATCCGGTTCACAGACGGGCTGATCGATCGGGTCTCAGTATCGGATCCTTCTCCGATGTGGGCGTTGTGGCAGAGAGTGGGGTCAGGCATCGTCCGGGTCCACGATCAGCCGCGGCGGGATGCCGTCCCGCACCAATTGGTCGGCGAGGCGGAGGAGGCGCTGCTGCTCGGGCCAGGCCAGCCGGTCGACCGCCTCCAGCGCCGGCAGCCACGCAAAGGCGTCGTGCTCGTCGTCGAGCACCGGGTCGGCGGGCAGGGCGGCGGCAAAGGCGGGAATGAGATTGATGCGGTCCGCCTGCCACTCGTAGAAGGCATTCAGAGAGGGCAGCGTCCAGAACCGCGTGGGGGTATGGCCCGTCTCTTCGTTCACCTCTCGGAGCCCGGCTTCCCACGCCGCCTCGTCGCCCTCGATCTTGCCGCCCACCATGCGCCACTGGCCGGCGTACTCGGTGCCGGGGGCGCGGTGAAGAAGCAGAAACTCGGGGTTCACGGACTGCTCGCGGTAGGGGTACACGTCGACGACGCGGACAGCGGGGTCGGGCATGGGCTCGGCGCGGAATGGAGGTGTCAGTTCGGCCGCAAGATAGGGGAGGCCGAAGAGAGTGTCGACGGGATCGGTGGGAAGCGCGAGCGCGATGAAATGGCTGTAGAGCTCCGGAGAGAGAAGTGTCGTTCTCGTGACGAACGTTCTTGCCCGAGGAACCAGGGAAGAGGCCTGTCAATTTGGTACCTGCTGTTGTTCTCCTGTCCGACCAGCGCCATGCGTCGCCACCGTTTCCTTCTGGCCTGGATTCTGCTCGTGGTCTTTGCTGCGGGCGGCGTGTCGGGGCCGGTGGTGCACCAGGTGCAACACGCGGCGGAGCGGGCCACGGCCGCCACCGACCCATCCTGTCACCCCTCAGCGGTGCACAACGCAGAGGGAGCTGTCTGGGCCGGAGCCGGCGCGGATCTTATTGCCCCAGAGTGTGACCTCTGCGCTACGCGGCTGCTCGTCGTCCTGCCGACGCCGGTCCCTCAAACCGTGCCGCACGTCGTTGGCACGACGGACGTCAAACGCCGGTCGCACGTAGCGGCCGCGCACGTGGCCGCCGACCAGTATATTCGGGGGCCTCCATCTCTCGTCGAGGTCCGTCCGGCGTAGCACGACCGCCCCTGGTGCAGCCCGACGCCCCGAAGAGGTCCCTCGACCGGGACGCATGTGGAGAGCGTGCCCGCGTCCAGGAACTGAAGGAAAGGATTGGCACACGTTTCTTGTCTACGGGGCCAGGAGTTTGGGG
>CAZRPQ010000076.1:1740-8642 GCA_964601725.1 uncultured Salinivenus sp.
CATCTCCGGGTCCCG
The DNA here is from genome assembly GCA_964601725.1 of uncultured Salinivenus sp. Lineage (GTDB taxonomy): Bacteria > Bacteroidota > Rhodothermia > Rhodothermales > Salinibacteraceae > Salinibacter. Next base: position 1,756 of record CAZRPQ010000076.1, read on the forward strand.
AAGCGCGACCGTGCCCGGCGGTCCTTGCCCCAGCGGCGCGTCTTCCTCCATCGGGGAGCGATTCGGGGGATGCGTTGAGCGCTGCTGCGGCGGACGGACTCGTCCTCGTCTCCGACTGTCCCTCCGATGCAGGAGGGACTTCTGTCCGATCCGTCGCACCGATTCCAGTTTCTCTATGCCCCTCCGTACCCTCTTTGCGTCTGTTTGTCTTTCGCTTCTCCTGTTCCCAACCGCCAACGCTCAACCCGACCGCGGCACCGTCACCGGCACCGTGACCGACACGGACGGCGATCCGCTGCCGGGCGTGCAGGTGGTGGATCAAGCCCTGCAGCGGGGCACCACGACCGACACGGACGGCCGGTACCGACTCAACAATCTCCCGACGGGCACCCACACCCTCGAATTTCGCTTCGTTGGGTACCAAACCGCTGTACGCACGGTCGCCCTCGACGCCGGCAAGCCCGTCACGATCGACGTGACCCTGCAGGCCCAGGTCCTCGAATCTGCGGGCGTGACCGTCACCGGCACGGCCCGCGCCCAGAGCACGCTCACCACCCCGCAGGAGGTAGATGTGTTCGGCACGGAGGACCTTGGAGAGAGCCGGAGCGCGTCGCTCGGGGCTACGTTGGCCGAAAACGTGGCGGGCGTCTCCACCATCCAGACGGGCTCGCAGACCGGAAAACCGGTGCTGCGCGGCCTCTCGGGCAACCGCATCGTCGTGCTCAAGAACGGCATCTCGCAGGAATTCTTTCAGTTCGGTGTCCGCCACTCGCCCCCCACTAATGCTAGTGAGGCTGGGCGCATTGAGGTGGCGCGTGGTCCCAGCAGCATCCAGTACGGCTCCGACGCCCTCGGCGGCGCCATCAACATCATCACGAAGGACCTGCCGACCGCCGATCCGGGCGAGAGCCGGTTTGGGGGCGAGGTCCAGTCCCAGTACTACGCCAACAATAACGAGCGGGCCGTGGGGCTCGACCTGCAGGGCGCCCGCGGAGCCGTAGGCGTCCGGGCCGGCTTTGAGCGGCGCATCGCCGACAACTATACAGCTCCCGACGCTCCCACCTTCTTCGAAACGCGGGAGGGGGGCACCTTTGGCGACCCGAAATACACCGGCACGGTGCCGTTTACAAACTTTCGGCAATGGTCCGGCTACGCACAGGTTGGCCTGCAGGGCGCTTTCGGCAGCGTGCAGGTCTACGGGGACTACTGGCTCAATCGCCAGAATTTTCTGCTCCCCACTGGTGGGCCGAAGGGAAACCCCGAAAATCCTGCGGTCGGCCTCGGCCAGAATCTGGAGCACGGAAACCTGATGGCGACGGCCAATCTCGTGGCGGACGGCTTCGTCGTCCAGCCTCGGCTGAGCGTGCAGACCTCCATTCGCCAGTCGGCCGGGCCGGGCACCCCACTGTCCGTCATCGAAGACGACGGGGGCTTCGACGACTTCGCCTTTCCGGTTGACCTGCGGAGCGACGTCTACACCGGACGGCTTGAAGTGACGCATCCCGCTCTTGGCTCGGTGAGTGGGACCCTCGGGGCCGAGGTGCAGTTTCAGGATGCCGACTCGCGCGGCCCGGTGGGGCTCCAGCCCACTGCCGACACCTGGACCGTGGCGGGCTTCGTCTTCGAGGAATTGGAGCTGGGGCCCTGGACCGTCAACGCGGGGCTTCGGGGCGACTGGCAACGGATCGATGCCGCGCCGAACGACCGCACGGACGACCCGGCGTTGTTGGAGAACGACTACCTTACGCTGGCGGGTGCCGTGGGGGGCAACGTGGTCGTGGCCAAGGGCGTAGCCCTTGCGGCCAATCTGAGCAGCGGGTTTCGGGCCCCCAGCGTCTTCGAGCTCTACGCCAGCGGCGTCCACGGCGGCGTCGCGGCGTTTCAGACGGGCACTCCAACCCTCGACCCGGAGCGCTCCTTCAGCGCCGACCTGTCGGTGCGGGTGCGGCGCGACCGCTTGACCGCCGAGGTGACCGGCTACGTCAACGCCATCAACAACTACATCCACCTGCAAAACACGCAGGAGACGGCCTCGGGTGGACTCCCGATTTTCACGATGGATCAGACCGACGCGGTCCTTCCAGGCCTCGAGGCCAAGGTGGAGGCCCAGGTCCGTCCCTGGCTTCACGTAGGGGGCGAACTGGCCGTGCTGGGGGGAACGGGGGACGACCTCGGGCCGAACGGTTCAGCCAGCGAGCTTCCTCTCCTGCCGGCCGACAAGCTCACGGGCTTCCTGCACCTGACGCCGGGCGCGTGGGGCCCGCTCCGCACGCCCCGGATCGAGATCGACGTGAAGCAGGCGTTCGAAAAGGACGCGGCCGGGCGGTTCGAGCCCTTCTCGCAGTTCGACGCAGGCTTTGGACCCAACTTTGGAACAGCCTCGACGCAGGACTACCTCAAGACCGACGTGGCCATCGAGAGTCGCTTCAGCCTCGGTCTCGGCGTGAAGCCCTCCCTGCGGGTGGCGGTGCGCAACCTCTTCGACACCACGTACCGCGACTTCCTGGACACGTACAAAGGCTACGCCCTGTCCCCGGGCCGCGACGTGCAGGTCAGCCTCTCAACGCAATTTTAGCGGGGCAACGGCCCGCGGCGAGAGGTAGCGGTCGCCGATTCAAAAAGGATTGATCGGATTCGACGATCCGTCGTCGAGGACGCACATTTAGGCCGCTCCCAAAAATCCAAGCGCTCAGATCTCCTGAATGCCGACGACCCGTCCCCTCCGTTCGGCCTCGTTGTGGAGCCAGGTGCTTGCCGTGCTCCTGGTGGGCGTGATGGGAATGCAGGGGGGGCCTCTCTTCCTTCTCCAGCACGCGGCGCCTACGCCCTGCGTCTGCATGGAACGGGACTACTGCCCCCGCAATCCCGACGGGCCTTGCACGTGCGAGCACGAGCCGGACGGGTCCGAGACGGCAGGAACGCACCACCAGTCGGAAAACACGCAGGAGGGGCCAGTGCTTCAGCCCTGCGCCCCGAGCGGCCCGGACGCACTCACGGTCGTCTCGCCCCTCAAGTGGCTGATTGAACGGCCCCCACTTCTTCTGTCGGCCCCGACGTCGCCCTCTCCGTCGGTGGCGTACCGCTTTGAAAGTCCACAGGGCGTCGGCGAGGACGTCGTCTATCCTCCGTGGGCGGCATAACCCGTCCGGCCGGTCCCGTCGGACGTTGCCGCTTCAGACGCAAACTTCGCCCCGCGCGGCTCGGGATCCTGCGCGGGCCAAACCAATCCACGGAGGATAACCGACCCATGACTCGCTTTCCCTGCTCGATCTACATCTTCGCTGCCTTTTTCAGTTTCTTCCTCGCTGCTCCCGCCGCCTCGGCGCAGTCGACCGGCACCCTCACGGGCCGCGTCACGGACGGAGAGACGGGCCGTCCTTTGCCCAGCGTAAACGTGATTGTCAAGGAGACTGGTGACGAGGCCGGCCCGCGCGGCACGAGCACCGGGCCGCAGGGCCGCTTCACCGTCGAGGGGCTCGCCCCCGGGCAGTACACGGTGCGGGCACGCTTCGTCGGGTTCGCCACGCGTTCGCGCAAGGTCAAGGTGCCCGCCGGCGAGACTGTGCGAGTGCAGTTTGCACTTTCGCCGCGGACCGTTGGGCTCGAAGCCGTCAAAGTGACGGCCTCTCCCACGGCAACTGAGGTCGCCGAACAGCTCCAGAAGGCACGCATCCAGGAGGCCAATCCGCGCGACGGCGGCGAACTCCTGCGCACGATGCCGGGCCTCAGCGCCGTGCGGCGGGGGCCCGTCGGCCTCGACCCGGTCGTGCGGGGCCTGCGTGCAACGCAGGTGGGCGTCTACGTGGACGGGATGCGGACCTTTCCGGCCGGCCCGGCGCGCATGGACTCGCCGCTGAGCCACACCGGCCCCTCGACCATTCAGAGCATCGAGGTCGCCAAGGGCCCCTACGCGCTCACGTGGGGCGGTGGCCAGCTCAGCGCCATTCGGGTGGAAACGAACAGTCTCTTCAACGTCCCCCGCGGCGAGCCGATGAGCGGACAGCTGCAGACCGGCTACGACAGCAACGTTGGCTCCTACGACGTGACGGGCACGGCCAGCGGGCGCAGCGGCGCCTTCGCCTACCGCGTCGACGGCGCCTACCGGCAGGGCAACGACTATCAGACTGGGAACGGGACGACGGTGCCCGCGGACTTTCTGAACCGGGAGCTTCGAGCAAAGGTCGGCTACGAGCTCGGCGAGAACCAGCGCCTCACCGCTGGGGGCGGCTACCAGCAGCAGGACGACGTGGACTATCCCGGCCGGCTGCTCAACGCCCAGTTTTTCAAAACCGGGCGCGCCCGTCTCGGCTACGAGTACGCCTCGGGCAAAGGCCTTGTGCGCTCGGTAAAGGCGAAGGCGTACGGCTACCAAACCCTCCACACGATGAACAACGAAGGGAAAGTCACCTACGCCTCCGAAGACTTCCCCGGCCCGCCCCTGCGCGTGTCCGTCACCTCCGACATCACGACGTTCGGCGGGCGCGTAGCGACCGAGCTGGCGCCCTCCCCCGATCTGCGCCTCAAGGTGGGGGCAGACGGCTACCGCGCCTACCGTGACGCCGAGCGGCCCTTCCAGGTCGTGATGAACGGAGAGCCAAAGGTGCCTCCCTTCTACGAGAGCGACCAGATCTGGCCGGGCGTCACCATCGCCGACGCGGGCCTCTTCGCGCAGGCCACGCGCCTGTTCGGGAGCGTCGAGGCCACCGGCACCGTACGGGCCGACGCCGTCTGGGCCGGGGCCGACGAGGAGCAGGTTACCGACGTGTACCTCGACATCGCCGAGCCGGGCGACGGGTCGCTCACCCCGGACGCCCTCGACCGGCAGGAGCTCAACCTGAGCGGCGCGTTGATGCTTACGGCCCCGCTCTCGGAGGCGTGGTCGCTCTCGGTCGGCGGAGGAACGGCGGTGCGGACCGCCAGCGCGCTGGAACGCTTCGCCGATCGCTTTCCCTCGAACAAGGCGCAGACGAGCGCCGAGTTCATCGGCACCCCGCGCCTGGAGCCGGAGCGCTCCTGGCAGGCGGACCTTGAGCTGAAGGCCCGCTACGACCGGGCCTCGTTCAAGGTGAGTGGCTTCGCGCGACATCTCTCCAATTACATTACCCTCGAAGACGCGCCCGACGTGGAGCCGATGCTCCCGCTCCCCATCTTCGCGGAGGGCCCGTTCCGCTACGCCAACGGGACGGCGACCTTCTACGGCGGCGAGACCTCGGCGTCGGTCGCCGTGCTTCCGTCGCTTACCGCCAGCCTTCGCGGGAGCTACCTCTGGGGGAAAAATCTGGAGACCGACCAGCCGGCGCTGGGCGTGGCTCCCCTCCAGGGCGACCTCGGACTGCGGTACGAACCCCGGCAGGGCCGCTTCTACGTGGAGAGCACGCTGAGGAGCGTCGCCGAGCAGGACCGCGTGGCGACAGTACTGGGGGAGACGTCAACCAAGGGCTACGTCACCCTGGACCTCAGGGGCGGCGTCGAGGTGGGGCGCGGCGTGACGGTCGAAGGCGGGGTGACCAACCTCACCGACACCGACTACGTCAACCACCTGAACGCCAAAAATCCGTACTCGGGCACGCCGATTCCGGAGCCGGGGCGCGTGTTTTTTGCAAAGGCCTCCTACCAGTTCTAACACACCTCGATTCAAGCCGGCGCCGGGACGCGAGGAACTGGACCGGCTCTGTTCCACGTCTCCCTTGCGTCCCCGACGCCGCCATTCGAGAAAACCATCCTCTTTCTCGGAAGAAACCCCTTGCCACGTGAGTCGGCAGGAGAACCTAGAACGCGGTGAGACGCAGATCATCCCCGTGAATCCGCTGTGCCATTTCAGCCAGGGTCGTGCTCTGAAATATTTCCTCCACCCGCTCGCGCTCGTCGGTCCAGCGATCGTGGAGGGGACAGGGGCGCTCTTCGCCACAGCCCGGCAATCCCAACACGCATTCCTCGAAGAGGTCATCTCCGTCGATGGCCACCACGACTTCATAGAGGGTCATCTCGTCGGCCGGCGTCGTCAGAGCAACACCCCCCTTGGGTCCGCGCTGGGAGGTCAGATGGCCCGCGTCGTTGAGCTTTTGGAAGATCTTGGTCAGGAACGGAAACGAGATGTCGAGCGCGTCACTGATTGTCCCGATCGGCACGTATCCATCGGGCTCGTCGGCCGCCAAGTAGAGCATTGCTCGCAGGCCGTACTCGCAGCTTTTCGAGAGCATTGTGGCAGGCCCGGGGAGCCGGACAGTTGTTCGGAAGTCGTGGCGGCGGAGATATTTCAGATCCTCCTGTCCTAATTCCAGAAACAGATGTGGTTCCCGTGCGAGCGGAGGCCGCCCGGAACTGGAGCACGACCCTGCAAACGTCATGATCAACGAGTCTTACGAACGGGGTACATCAAGGGCGACAGGGTGTTAAAGTTTTCAGAGTATTTTGTATTTAATAGGCTCTTCAACCGAAGCTCCCCAGGTCTTCGTCGGGGTGGGAGGGGAATGGGAGTGAAGCCTGCCTGGCGACGTTGCGCGATCCGATCTCATCCGTTACGTTACGCATCCGGAACGATTGGAAAAGCGCTTTCAACACACCGCTGCCCGCCGATGAACATTTCCGTTTGCATCAAAGAGGTGCCGGACGTCGACGCGCCCTTCAGCGTTGAAGATGGAGAATTGGCCTTCGACACCGATCGCGTGGCGCTCAACGCCTACGACGCGTCGGCGGTGGAGGCGGCGCTCGTGCTCACCGAGGAGCATGGAGGCGAGGTGGAGGTGGTTACCGTGGGTCCCGACGACGTGACCGAGACGATCCGAAAGGCGCTGGCGATGGGGGCGGACCGGGCCGTGCACCTTACGACGGACGATCCGGGGGCGTACGATGCCCGCGCCTACGCCGACGTGCTGGCGGGCTACTAC
>CAZRPQ010000077.1:0-8608 GCA_964601725.1 uncultured Salinivenus sp.
ATCACGGTCCACTGGTCGATGTGCCGGAACGTGATGTGCGAGACCACGAGGTCCGCGCCGGCGTCGTCCCAGTCCGCACTCGGCTCGACCACGCGCACCGGCAGGTCGCGCTCCTCGGCGTGCGTCCGGGCCAGGCGGCGCATGGTGGGGGCCACGTCGACGCCCACGGCGCGATCAAAGTGATCGGCCAGCGGAAGCAGAACGCGGCCCACTCCACAGCCGATTTCGACGACGCGGCGTGTTCGTTGGAGATGGGGACGGGCCCGCTCCAGAAGGTGCTGGGCGGTCCGCCGGCCCTCCCGCCAGAAGCGGTCCATGTCGCCGTCATGGGCCATGTCTACGTACCAGTAGGGCGCATCTCGGGCGAACGATTCCCAGACCGGCTCGGACACACTCATGGGTCGTATGCAATATCGACAGTTCTTGGGAAAGCCGGTCGGCTAGCAGGAGTCCCGGCACACCTCGGAAATGACGCGCTCTACGTTCCGCCGCATCTGGTCGAGGGAAAAGCGGCGGCGGGCGTAAGCCTGTGCTGCCCGGGCCATGGAGCGGGTGCGGTCGGGCGCCGAGAGAAGATCCTCGACCGCCGCCGCCAGCGCCTGGGGGTCGCCGGGCGGAACGAGCACGCCCGTGTCTGGCTCCCGCACGATCTCCACGGGACCCCCGGCGCGGGTGGCAATCACGGGCGTTCCGGCCAGCATGCCCTCCACGATCACGCGCCCGAAGGGCTCCGGGGCGACGGAGGTATGCAGGACGAGGTCCACGAACGTCATGAGCCGCGGAATATCGTCCCGAAAGCCGAGGAAATGCACCCGATCCGCGACGTTCAGTCGCCGGGCGGTGCGCCGTAGCGTCTCCTCGTAGGGCTCGTCGCCCCGAAACAGCGTATCGCCGACGAGCAGCGCGTGGGCGTCGGGGAGGTCCGGCAGCGCCTCCAGCACCACGTGCTGCCCTTTCCACGGCGCCAGGCGGCCAAACGCGCCCAGGAGCGGTGCCCCTGAGCAGTCGAGCTCCTCGTGCAGGGCCTCAAGGTCGGCGGGGGCGACCGCCTCGAACGGGGCGGCGTCGATGCCATTGTAGACGACCGTCGTCTGGTCAACCTGCCCTCCACTCTGCTGGAAGGCAGACTGGGTCGCCCGCGAGTTTGCGATGACGCGGTCCACGAGCCCGTTCGCCCCCGTCACAGCGACGCATCGGTTGAGCGCGCTGAAGTGGTCGGCGGTGAGCATGTCGTGCAGGCTCCAGACGACAGGACGACGCGCCAGCATCCCAGCGAGCCCCGCCACGAGCATCGCCTTCTGGGAGTTGGCGAAGACTAGGTCGTAGTCCCGCGCCCTCCGGGCGACCTGTCCTGTAAGCCGGACGAGCCCGGGGACGGCTCGGAGAGCCGATCGCCAGCCCGACGCCTTTTGGACGTCGAGCACGGCCGCCGGTGCGGGCAAGACTTCCACGGGAATTCCGGCGTCCTCAAGCCGCTCCTTGAACGGGCCTGTCTCGAACAACAACACGCGGCTCGTCGCCCGATAGGGGCGCGCCACGTCCAGCAGGTACAGTTCGGCACCGCCGAGCGCGCCGGTATGGTCCAAAAAGAGAACGCGGGGCGTGCTCATAGCACCTCTTCGTAGACCGATCGGGTCTGTCGGGCAACAACCGGCCAGTCGTAGCGGACGGCCGCAAAATCGCGACAGTCCGCCCCGCCGGGCAACGAGAGCGATCCATTCAGGGCCGCAACGAGGTGGGCCTGAATCGCCTCCACCGAGGCCTCTTCCATCACGAGGTCCGGGGCGAGGTCGCCGACCACCTCGGGAAGACCGCCGACCGGCGTCACCAATGCGGGCGTGCCCGCCGCCAGCGACTCGGCCGCGGCGAGGCCGAATCCCTCCAGCGACTGGGTGGGCACCACCGACAGGTCCGCGGCGCGATACGCCGTGGGGAGATCCTCGTCGGGCACGAACCCGAGGAGACGCACGTGGTCGTCCAGGTCGTGGTGCCGGATGCGCGTTCGGAGCTCGTCGGCGAGAGGGCCTTTGCCGGCAATCAGGAGGAGCGCGTCGGGCACGCGGGCCCGAACGTGCTGCATGGCATCTACGAGGGTCCCGAGCCCGACGCGCCGCACGAGTCGACGGACGGCGAGGAGGATCGGCCGGTCGGCGGGCCATCCGAGCCGGGCTCGGGCGTCGGCGGGGGACAGGGCCACGTCAAACCGGTCCACGTTCACCCCGCCGGGCACCACGCGCACCCGATCCGCAGGCACTCCGTACGTGCGCACCAGCCGCGACTTGAAGGCCTCCGACAGCACGATACACCGGTGCGCGCATCGGTAGGCGATGCGTTCCACGCACTCTTTGAGACGAACCACGAGGGCCGAGGCCCCTTCGGCGTCCGACTCCCGCGCCCAGGGCCCGTGAAAGTGGATCACCAGCGGGATGTCGTCCAGGAGATCGAGGTAGGGGAGCGTGTAGAGCGCAAAGTGAGCGGCGACGACGTCGGGGCGGTGCTCTGCGGTGCGGGAACGAACGGCGGAGCGCAACCGCCAGAGTCGACGAGGAAGCGACGCCTCCGCCGCCGCAAACGCCTGGACGGGAGCGCTGGAGGCCGAGACCTGCGGAGAACCGGTGACGAGCCCGGACACCCCAATTCCTTCCCCGGGCAGGTGCCGAATCAGTCCGTGGTACACGCGCCCCACCCCACTCCCTGGGGACTCCGGGAGCCATTCCATGCCCACCTGCAACGATTGAAAAGACCCCGTAGATGGCAAGGCCTCGCTGACGTGCTTGGAACGTGGATCTGTCGAGTTTCCCATTCTACGCCTCCTACGCCCCGCCGAGGTTCTCCGCCCTCGGGACTCGTGCGATTCGGGAAGGAGGTGTCAATTTACGGACGCCTTCATTCTGCGGTAGACGTCTCTGGCGGCCAGTAAGAGCTCTGCGTGCTTCGGGGACATTAGTTCGTCCACCTTTTCGACCTTCCGGATCCGTCGCTCTTGCCGTTCGTCCGCGCCCATGCTTTCGGGGCCGTGCTCGGTGGCCATCTGTTCGAGGGGCTCGTCGCGGACGTCGAAGTCAGTGCCGAACCGATCATTCACCCGCCGGATCACGCGATCGAACTGCTGGGTGGTTTCCTCGAACGTGCTGAGCACATACCCTTGGCGGTACGGGCCAATTTTCTCGTAGAACCTCACGTAGCTCCGGAGCGCCTGTCGCAAAGAAATATACGGCCACCGGCTGGTGACCGAGAGCACCGTCTCCACCGGCTCACGGATTAGCACCAGCGTGGGAATCCCCTTCCGAACGGCCTTGATGATCTGGGCGGGGGCGTGCATGTGGTGGGCCATGGCCACGGGCCGCTCCTGGCTGGCCTCAAAGGCCGCCGCGGCGAAGCTGTTGGCCGAGCCCTGGAAGCCGTCCAGGACGAACTCCGTATCGGAGTCCACGAAGCACTCGTCCATCGAAGCCCCTTCGTCTCTGTAATGGCGCCAGATCTTGTACTGCTGCCACCAGATGTTGGGCCAGTATAGGGGGGCGCGGGCCGGGTCTCGGGCAACGAAAGAGGTGTACTCAAACTTAATCTTCTGCAGGGTACGACAAATCATGCGAGTCGTGGGGAATGACAGCTACGAACGCGAATCTTCCTGTTCGAAAAGAGCGAGGTACTCGCTCGCCATGTTCGACCACGTGTGGTGCGTGGCGGCTGATCGCGCCTCGCGGCCCATGCGCCCCAGCTGTTCCGGGTCGCCGATCAGGGAATCGAGGGCCTGGGCAAGCGCCTGCTCGTCGTTGGGATCGGGCAGCACGCGCCCGAAGCGGTCCTCGACGAGTTCGGCCCCGCCCGCCGTCTGGGCCGTGACGATCGGGAGCCCGGACGCCATGGCTTCGAGCAGGACCAGCGAGCACGCTTCGTACCGCGACGGAAACACGAAGAGGTCCGCTGCGCGCATGAGATCGGGCACGTCCTCCCGGAAGCCCAGAAAGTGCACGCGGTCGGACACGTCGAGGGTGCGGGCCCTGTCGGGATAGGGACTTCCGTCCTGGCGCCCTGCGACTGCGAGGTGCAGCGTGGGAACGGAGGAGAGGGCCTCGAGGACGGTGTCGAGATTCTTGCGGGGCGTGCGGATCTCGCCTACAAACAGCGCTAGCGGGACGTTTTCCGGAAGGCCCAAGTCGGCTCGCTGAGCAGGCCCCGGCTTGAATGCACTCGTATCGACGCCATTGTGGACCACCCGGATGGCGTCCCGCCGAATTCCGGCGTCCACAAGCTCGTTTCGCACCTGCTCGGACACGGCGATGACCGTTCCGGCCTCCTTGAAGGCCCTCTTTTCCCAATAGGCGTTCACCGTCGTGTAAAGCCACTGGTACCAGGCGTACGGCCCGCGTCGCACCCGGGCGGTGTGGACAGGTGAGTCCCTCCACGCGCTGTGCACAAAGTGAACCACGTTGACGTCCGGCGCGAACCAGGTATTGCACCCGTTTCCGACGACGACGTCGAGACGAGAGGCATTGTCTCTGAGCCAGCGCGTGCTGCGCCACGCGAAGACCTGGTCCCGCAAGAGTCGCGTCGGCCAGTGGTCTACGGGAATCCGAGCCCACGTAACGTTGGGGGCCGAAGCGAGCTGCCGATCCACGGTGCTGGCCACGAGAACGACCTCGTGCCCCTTCTGCCGGGCGGCCCGCGCGATCTCAACGTTCACCCGGCCCTGCCCGCTTCCCGGACGGACGCTATTTGTGACGATTGCGATCTTCATTCCGATGGGCTCTCGTTTTTCCACAGGCGATCCATGGCCCCGAGGCAGAACCAGAGCAGAGGCGTGACGGCGTAGTGTCCCCCCCTCAACCACGCCAGAAACGCAATCCCCATGAACCCGAGGAACGCCATGCTGAGGGGGCTCCGCTCTCGCCGCCAGAGACGAAATCCGGTGAGCACCAGCACGAACACGAGGCCGTGGTATGCCAGCCCGCCCGGAATGCCGAGCGCCCGGATGGAGTCGCCCAGGTCTGTTTCTGTGGTGCCGAAATTCCCGAACTTCTTCGCCGCCTTCGTCCCGGCCCCGAGCCCATGGCCCAGCGGACGCTGAAGGCCGAGCCGGTACCCGTACAGGAGCATGCCGAGGTGATTGGCCGTGCTGCTTCCCTGATGACTACCCGACCCGTGGACAAACTCCGCCGCCTGCCGCTCAATTTGGGCCTGAACGTGTTTCGGCGTCCCGTCCAGGCTCTGAGTGAGCTCGGAAAGGCCAAGGTACAGTCCCCCCACGGCGATGACCAGCGCCAGCGTCCCGCGCAGCATCCAGGTCTTCAGCGACGAACCCAGAATGGCCCAGAGACCGGTCATCATCACGAGTCCCTTGGCAATCGGGCCTCGCGATCCTGTAAGGAGCAGGGCTCCGAAGAAAAAGGGGACCGGCCACAGTGCCCCCCAATGCCTGAATAGCACGAGCGTCCACAGGAGGATCAGGCCGAAGTTGACGAAGAGGTTGTGTTCGGAGCCAGAGGCGAAGAACGTGATGGGCGCCAGGCCCGTCTCCGGTGTACCTAACGCGACGTAGCCCGCCGTGCGGTACCACTCAAACTGATACGGCAGGTACCCAACGAGGCTCTGGTAAAGGCCGAACAGCATGGCCAATGCCGAGAGTCCGAGCACGACGCGGAAGAGAAGAGTCTGTAGGAAGTTCCGGTTTCCGTATGCTCGACCCAGCCAGAACCAGAGGAGGGGAACCAACTGAAACATGATGCCGGCGACCCCCACGATAAGCCCCCCCTGGCGAGGGTTGAAGATCTGGGCGAGCATGATGGCCATGACCGCCAGCATCCACTTCGCGGCGGGCGTATCGAAGGACAGGCGGCCCGAGGCCCAGGTGTACCCCGTGGCGATGAGAGCAAAGGCCGGTCCCACGACCAGGAGTGGATCCGTCCCGGCCCACTCTGCCACGGGGAGGAGAAGCCGCCGGAGGTCTCCGAGAACAACCAAGAAGACGAGCGCCGCCAGAATCGCGAGCCGCATCCGCATCATGGCCATCGCAACCAGCCCTACGAGGGCGGTAAAGCCCACCGCGGCCCGGACCTGATCCAGGAGGAGCAGGGCAATGAGGACGCCCACACAAATCCCTCCGAACAGCCACAGTCCCAGCTGAGCCGGGAGCCGCAGCGATGCGCCGAATTGACGCCGCGAGGGGAGATTCATGGTTGAAACGCGCGCAAGTTTGCCTCAGAATCTTCGCCTAGTAAAGAACAGTCGGGCGCGGAGGAACAATATCGCCTTAGCCCAACAATGTCCGGAAGATCTGGCGCACGTCCTGGGCAGTGTCGGCCGATTGACGGATGATCGTTGTGGTTGCGTCGGCGAACCGTTCGGCGTACGCCTCGGGGCCAAAGTGCAGGGCCCGCTGGCGGGCGTTATGGCCCACGTTCCGCGCAAACGCTGGATCATCGAGATACCGGCGAACCTGCCGGCCCAGGGCCTCCGCGTCGTTGTAGGGGGCCAGCAGCCCGTTCTCGCCCTCCGTAATGATCTCGGTAGGCCCGCCGCGGGCCCCGGCCACGACCGGCGTGCCCAGCGCCATCGCCTCGAGAATGACGATGCCGAACGGCTCGCGGTCGGAGGCGTGGACGAACACGTCCATGGCCGTCATCCAGCGCGGCACGTCCGACTGGAAGCCGACGCGCAGGACGCGGTCCTCCAGTCCCCGCTCCACAATTTGTCGGTCGAGGTCGGTCGCGTACCCCGGTTCGCCCGGATGCGTCCCTCCGACGATCACAGCGTGTGCGTCCGGATGGTGCGCCAAAACCTGCGGCATGGCGTCGACGAGCGTGTGCATTCCCTTCCACCGCTGCAGTCGCCCCACCATGCCGATGAGCGGCCCATCGTGGGGGAGACCCAGTTCCCGGCGGGCCTCCGCCGGGGCGGGAAGGGTCGTCGGGTCGAAGCGATCGAGATCCACGCAGGGGCGTGCTACTGTCGTCGGGTGGGACGGCCACTGTCCCCGCTGGACCTCGGCCACGGTGCGGGAGCACGCGACGATCCCCGCCGCCGGAAGCAGAGACACCAGTCGGTTCAACCACGTCGTGTTACGGGGAAGACCGTGCTGGTACCAGGCGCTCGGAACGCCGGTCAACCCCGAGGCGACGATCCCGTAGAGGTGGGCTTTCGCCATCCAGCTGAAAATGAGGTCGGCCTGTGTCTGTTCGGTCGCCTCCATGATCCGTCGGACTGTCGGCAGGAACCGGCTCAGGTTCCGGAGACGACCCGCCGGCACGATCCGGCTCGGAATCTCCATGTCCCGGCACTCGGCGTGTAGAGGGCCTTCCTCAAGAAATACGACTGAGACGTTAAGCTCCGTCCCGCCGGCCTCCCCGAGGAACATTCGGAGTAACTGTCCGGCGCCCCCGCGCTGTTCGGCGAGGGGCATCAGAACGAGTACGTTCACGCTGGCTCTGGGGTGCGTTCGTGGGCGGTGAGTGCGCGGAGCGCCCGGTCGGCAATGGTCGTCCACCGAAATTCAGCCCTGAAGAAGCGCTGAGCCCCCACACCGATGTCATGGCGTCGCTCCGGGGCGTAGCAGAGCGAGGCGGCGGCGCGACCGAACGCTTCCGCGTCGTCGGCCGGCGCGAGCACGAATGCCTCGCCGTCGCGCTCGGAAAGCATCGGGTCGGTCAGCGGCCCACGGGTGCCCACCGTGGGCACGCCGTGCTGGAGCGCCACGAGGAAGGAGCCCCGCCGGGTGGACACCCCGTCGACGAACGGGGCGAGGTACACGTCCATCGCCTGGACGTGGCGCGAGACGGCACGGGCGGGCAGGCGCCCGGCATCGAGGACGGCACGCCCCCCCATCGCGCGCCGGAAGTCCTCGCCGTCGGGCCCGGCGTACAGGAGCAGAGCGTCGTCGGCCTCGCGGCGAACCGCATCGGCGGCTGCGCGGACATGCGGGAGCAACCGGGACGCGTGCAGCGAGCCGAAGACGCCCAGGACGACGGTCTCCTCCCCGATCCCCAGGCGACGTCGCACGGCGTCCCGCTCGGCCTCGACCCGCGGGATGTTGGAGCCGACGGGCAGGTGGTCGACCGGCGTTTCGGGAAACCACGACCGGTACTGCCGGACCCACGGCTCGATGGAGAAGAACACCTGGTTGGCCAGGCGGCCCAGCGTCCAGAACTGCGCGCGCTGCCAGGTGGTCATGAGGGCGTTTCGCCAACTGCTGGCCGGCAAAAAGTCCTCATGGAAGAGGACCGCGAGGCGGGTGCCCGGGCAGCGCCGCTGGATCTGATAGAGAACCGCTGGCAGGAAGGGGTTCAGTCCCCAGCGCCCGTAGCTGAACTGGTTGAACTGCAGGAACAGCCAGTCGGGCGGGTCGGCCGCGACGGCGTCGGCCAGGGCCCGCACGCCGTGCCGGGGCGGGCAGGAGAAGGCCAGCTCCACGGTCGCGCCGGGGATCGGGTCGGCCTCGGCCTGCGCGGTGAGCACCCGCACCGACGCCCGGTCCGACAGCGCCTCGGCGAGCCGCGCCGTGTGGTCCCCGATGCCGTCGAGGGCCGGGGGCAGAACCGGAAACACGAGGTCGATCGTCACGGGGCGGCAGGCTGCTGCGCAGAGCGTCGAACGTCGTCGTAGAAGGCGT
>CAZRPQ010000078.1:0-8555 GCA_964601725.1 uncultured Salinivenus sp.
CACGGCCTCCGCACCATGCTCATCAACGCCGTGGGCACTGCCACCGAACGCTCCGAGGAGTTGAATGATGAGTAGCAGCGATGGGCAGACGAACTCGCCTTCGCTGCGAGACGCGGTCAGGATGCGTAACCCGTGAATCGTGAGACTTGTGCCCTTTCACGCATCAACACTGCGTGCCGCGAGAACGAGCACTCCCTCGATCTACAACCTCCCCGTTTCCGCCCTCCATCATGGTCACGATTATCGACTACGGCATCGGCAACCTGCGCTCCATCGAGAAAGCGTTCGAACAGGTCGGGGTACAGGTCCATCGCACCGATGACGCCAACGACGTGGCCTCCGCCGAGCGGCTCGTGCTCCCTGGGGTGGGGGCGTTCCGCGCCTGTATCGACGAGATTCGTCGCCGGAACCTGGAAGGGCCGATCCAGGACGCGATCGATCGGGGAACGCCGTTTCTCGGCGTCTGCGTCGGGATGCAGTTGCTTTTTGAAACCGGCCACGAAAAGGGCGTGCACGAGGGACTCGGCGTTCTCCCCGGGTTCGTCGCCCACTTTCGGGAGATCGACGACGGCTCCCTCAACGGCCTCACGGTGCCGCACATGGGCTGGAACGCGATTGACCCAACCCGTGAGAGTCCCCTTCTCGACGGCCTCGGCGAGGCCCCGTACGTCTACTTCGTGCACTCCTATCATCCGGTGGCGGACGAGCCGAACGACGTGCTCGCCTCAACGACCTACGGCCACGCCTTTCCGTCCATCGTCCAGCGCGGGAATGTGTTCGGCGTGCAGTTTCACCCCGAAAAGTCGCAGGCCGCCGGCCTTGGTCTTCTTGAGAACTTTGCGGCCCTCCGCAAGTCTGAGGGGCAGGAAAGCCCGATTGCATAAAGCAGTTGTGCCCCACACTGCAGCGTCTTAGCGTCGGGCCCGCCGGGCGCGGTCCCCACCGGGCAGGCCACAGGGTGGAGACCGCGATGATTGTCGATTCAAGAAGTCGGCCCCCTGGCGCTCGGAGGGCTTGTCGTCCCAGGGAAGGAGACATGGGAGGAATGGCGGGGAGATGTGATCGGAATGTCCCCCGAGCGCCGGTCCCTCCCTAAAATTCCTCGATCACTCTCCTCGCGAGATCCTTCTCGAACGGATCGCCTTCCTCCTCCTCGCCGTCTTCTCCGTTGGCCACGGACTCCTCTTCCGAAGCCGTCAGCTCTATTTCCTCCTCCGGGTTCGGAGAGCGGGATTCCTCCTCCGGTTTCGAAGAGCGAGACTCCTCCTCCGATTTCGGAGAGCGAGACTCCTCCTCCCGACTCGGAGCGGACTCCTGAACCTCACCCTCGCCGTCGACCAACTCTCCGAGGACCTTTTGGACCACCGGTTTGAACCGTTCGACCACGTTTTCGGAAACGTCCCCCTCGTAGATCTGCGCCGCCATAAACCGCACAAGGTGCTCGTCCGGCGAGGCCTGCTGCTGTACGAGGTAGTCCTGCAATAGTCGACCACACTTGCGGTCGTACACGGCGGAAAGAATTTCCTCTGCGTTGAAGGCAGACTTACCCAGCCGTTTCAAACCCTCGATCTGCTCAGGACCATGGTCGAGAAGCTCAAATTCGAGAAAGGGACGCTCGTAGACGTTGATGTCGGCCTTCAGGTTCGCATAGAACTGATAGCTGAGGCCGTTGGTTAACACCGCAACGTCCGCCTCCAACGCGTCGAAATGTTCGAGAAGGAAACTGTTGCTGGAGTCCCCAAGGTCGGTCTTGGCCTCTGCACACTGAACGAGCATGAGCGGCGATCCGTCTCTCTTGAGGGCGTAATCAACCGTCCTCATCCCTTGCTCTCCCAATTCGACGTTAAAATCGGGCTCGACTTCTCGGACATCGAAGGAGTTGTAGTTGAGAACGTCGAAAAACGGGAGGATGAGAGCGGTCTCCGTTTTTTTCAAACTGTTCAGGGCAGGAAGCTGACTCTCGGCGCTCGACTGAAGGGCAGAAATGTTCTCGGTCAATTCCATAGCGGGGGTGGTAACCAGAATGGGAGGGCGCGAATGGGTGGGGGACCGGGTCCGTGCAGCCAGTGGGGACTTCAGAACTCGACGGCGCACACCGGCTCTTCAATGTCTGCACAACCGTTCCCGCGGATTGGTGGGTTTTGAGAGCAAAGAACGTACCAACAACGATCAAACCGCGCAGTGGTCCTAACTTGGGCCCAATAGAAAAGCCCGCCCCAAACGGGACGGGCTTCGACGTTCATTGTCGAGGAACGTCCAGGTCGCTATCCGACCGGCGACGCATTGAGGGCGCTCAGCCCCTTCTCCGTCTTCTCAGTCTCGTAGGCCACTTCTTGCCCCTCTCGGAGGTCGTCGCCCATCGTCGAGCCGGTAATGTTGTTGGCGTGAAGGAATACGTCCTCGCTTCCATCTTCAGGTTCGATGAAGCCGTATCCTTTCTCGCTGTCAAACCACTTCACTTGTCCGCGTTGCATAGTATGTTCTACTTTGTTGTTTGTTGGTGCGCTCCTTCGGTGCAGCGTAGGCAAAAGAGAAGCTTCTCGGCGCGACGAGGCAGCGACGGAGACGCATGTTGGGTATTGAGTTAAGAGTGAGACCTTTCGGCGTCTTCACAGTTCCCCGCACCGTCGCAGTCGGTGCCCATCTTCACGGAGTCCGCTTCTCTGAGGCCGACGAATGGAGGAGTGCGGTCGCGAGAAGGACCCTGTTCACGACACGGACGGTCGAAGCGACGACCAACACCGGATGGATCCGCTGAGCGACACGAGAACTGCAGGGACGAAAATGGATATGTGAACATGACACCCAGCAAGGCGAAAACGCTCCCAGCCCCGGACGCGCCGGGACCCTCTTCGCATTCCTGGTCGGGAGGCTCGGACGAAAAGGGCCGCGCCCCGATTCTTGCTTTCGGAAGTAGCAGTAGGATGCTGAGCAGCACAACCGCGGCCCGCCGCTAAGCAGAACCTCGCCCCACTGTCGACGATATAGAGGTTCCATCATTGCCCACTCGTAGTGGAGAGGTCCCCGCTCCGCCCTTCGTACCCCTCTCCGGTTCACGGTCCCGAGGCAGCTACCCTCTCCGCCCCACGCTCCCATCCCCGACGGTCCCCAATGCCCCTGGTCATCCCCGCCATCGACATCCGCGACGGCCGATGCGTGCGCCTGCATCAAGGGTCCTACGACGACGAAACCGTCTACTTCGACCACCCGGTGAAGATGGCGAAGCTCTGGCGCGTGCAGAACGCCCAGACGCTCCACGTGGTGGACCTTGACGCGGCGCGAGGCGAGGGCGACCACAACCGGGACGTGATCTCGGAGATGTGCGAGGCCCTCGACATTCCGATCCAACTCGGGGGCGGCATCCGCACCATGGACCAGATCGAGGCGGCCCTCGAGATGGGCGTGTATCGGGTCATTCTGGGCACTGCGGCCGTCCGGGATCCAGACTTTGTGGAGGAGGCGGTCGACACGTTTTCGGCCCGGCGCGTGGTCGTGAGCATCGATGCCCGCGATGGCGAGGTGCGAGTGGAAGGCTGGACGGAAGGCTCGGGGCTCGACGCCGTCGCGTTTGCGCAAGACATGGAGCGTCGGGGCGTTCGCCGCATCGTCTACACCGACATCAGCCGGGACGGCACGATGGAGGGACCCAACATCGACGCGTACCGGACGCTGGGCCAGCACCTGTCGGAGGTCAAGATCACGGCGTCCGGGGGTGTCGGCGGCTACGAAGACCTGCTTGACGTCGAGACGCTCCAGCCCTACGGAGTGGACTCGGTGATCGTGGGCACGGCGCTCTACGAGAACCGCTTCCCCTGCCAGCAGTTCTGGGCGTGGCACGACCTGGACGACGTTGATCTCGATGCCTTCTCCACGGCCGCGCTCCGGGAGGACACGTCCGCGTTCGAGGAATAGTGCTCCTCTCGTCCACACCTCCGCCCTTCCGTACTTTCCCCCTTCCCCCGTATGCCCCTTGCCAAACGAATCATTCCCTGCCTCGACGTAGACGAAGGGCGCGTCGTGAAGGGGATCAACTTCGTCGACATCCGCGACGCCGGCGACCCCGTGAACCAGGCGCGCACCTACGACGCCGCCGGCGCCGACGAGTTGGTCTTCCTCGACATCACGGCCACCCACGAGGACCGCGACATCATGCACGACGTGGTGCGCCGCACAGCCGACCAGGTCTTCATCCCCCTCACTGTGGGGGGCGGTCTTCGGTCGGTCGAGGACATGCGGGCCATGCTCCAGGCCGGGGCCGACAAGGTGGCCATCAATTCGGCGGCCGTAAAGGACCCGGCCCTCATCACCCGGGGCGCCGATGCCTTTGGGAATCAATGCATCGTCGTGGCGATCGACGCCCAGCGCGTGCGGGAGGAGCCCTTCGAATGGGAGGTCTACGTCCACGGCGGCCGGAAGCCCACGGGCCTCGATGCCGTGGAATGGGCCATGGAGGCCGAGGACCGCGGCGCCGGCGAGATTCTGCTTACGTCGATGGATCGGGACGGGACGAAAGACGGCTACGACCTGGCCCTCCTCCGGGCCATCACCGAGCAGGTTCAGATTCCGGTCATCGCGTCCGGCGGAGCGGGCACGCTGGAGCACCTACAGGAGGCGCTCGTGGAGGGCGGGGCCAGTGCGGTGCTGGCGGCATCTATTTTCCACTTCCGCGAACACACGGTGGAGGAGGCGAAGCAATACCTGCGCGACGCCGGCCTGCCGGTCCGGCCTCCCACGAACGAATGGACGGAGCGTTATGCCAACGAAAAGTGATCCTCCTCCCAACAGGCCCGCCACACGTCTGCTGAAAGGCGCAGCCCTTCTGTTCGCCGCCATTGGCGGGAGCATAGCTGCCTGGGGGCTCGACAAGTGGGTCCGCTACCCCGAGGCCCGGGCGAGCCAGTTCGGCTTCGAGGCGCCACTCTGGCCCGCGTTTACCCTCTTCGTCTTCGTCGCGACGGCCGTCGTGGTGGGGCTTTTGTGGACGACCGCCGGGCGGGTTGAAGAGGGGGAGGATCTGTTCGCGAACCGCCACCGACGGCAGCACTCCGATGCCACCGACCGTCCGGAAAACCGGGACTTTGAGTAGCTGCGATGCAAAAGGGCCGGGTTTCAGTTACGCCTCCTGCAAGGTCTTCAGGAGGTCGTCGAGAATCGTCCGCGCCGCCTCGTAGATGCCCTCCACCTCGCTCGCTCGCGGCCCGGCCACGTTCAGCACCCGAACGTTGTGCTCCGTGCCCCAGGCCCGGATCATCGGCACCGGCACCGGATCCGCCGGGCGGACGCGAAGCACCGGTTTCCGCCGCTTTTCGGCTTCGGTCTTCGTGACGGCCGTGCCGCCCCCGAGGGGTCCAGGGGCAATGATGAGCGTGCCGTCGCTATCCCGCGCGTTCCAGGCCGTGCGCTGGGCATACTCCCCCGACGGCGTCTCGCGGAGGGGGTACCGATCCGGAATGGATCCATCCTCGGCCCGCCGGCCCTGTGGGCACCACCCGTCCACCGGGAGGTCGTGAGCGAGCGCCGCGTCTAGGGCCGCGCGATCAACGCCCGTCTGTCCCCCCGACACGATTTTTTCGAGATCCATGGGAGTGCATTGCGTATTGGCGTGATTGCGTACGGGCGCAGTTGCGTGGGGAGCTTGCATGCCCTCCTTCCCGGCGCCCACGTGCCCAAACGCCCACACGATCCCCTTCTGAGCAGAAGCAGTTTGAAAAAAAACCAGCAGCAGGTTTTGTCGCAAACGTCTGCGCTCGGGAAGAGCCTGAACCTTCCCCTCCGCGTCCGGTTTCCCATACGCGCTGCGTTTGGGTCAATCCTGGGTCTCACATGCGTCTCTTCACGGCGATCGACATCCCCGCCTCGCTCCGGGAGGCTCTTTCTGAACTTCAGGACACAGAGGGCACAAACGCGCTTTCCGTCCGGTGGACCGATCCCGACCAGTTTCACGTCACCCTCCGATTCATTGGCGATGCGAGCGAGGAAGAGGCTGTGCGCTACGAGGAGGCACTCGCGACCGTCGACGTGGACCCTGTGCGCTGCGTACCCCAGGAGCCGTCGGGGCTCGACGTGCTCCCCTCGCGCCAGTCGCCCCGCGTCCTCGTGGTGGGCCTGGAGCGCACCGACTCGATGATGGCGCTCTACGAGGCGGTGAGCGAAAAGCTCGAATCCGAGGGGGTGACCCCCGAAGGCCGCCCCTACCGCCCCCACGTCACCATCGGACGATGGGACGATCCGGACCCGAACGCCGTCCACGACTTCCTTCGCTCCCACGACGAGCGCACGTTTTCGGCCTTCGAGGCCGATCGCTTCGTGCTCTACGAGAGCACCCTGTCGCCGGACGGCGCGATTCACGAGCCTCAGGCGATCTTTCCCCTCGAACCCTGATCCTGCACTGTGCATCCGAACCGGCCATCAATTTTCGATGACCCAGCCTCTGCGCCATGATCATTGATCGCGCCGGTCGTTCTCTCTGCCGAACGCTTCGTTCCTCTCTGCCGTCTGTTCTAGTTCGATGATCCGACGAGTTCTTTTCCTCGCAATCCTTCTGTGCCTTGGCGGCAGCGCCGCCACGTCGGCCCAGGACGGGCCGCCCTCCCTGGAGGCCCTGCAGGCCCGCTACGATCGCCTGGAAGGGCTCCGCGCCACCTTTACGCAGGTGACCCAGTCCGATTTTTCCAATGACTCGACCCAAATCCAGGGGCGGGTCCTCCTGGCCGGCAACAAGTACCGCGTCGAAACGCCGTCCCAGACCGTGGTCACCAATGGCACCACGACCTGGATCTACTCCCCAGCGGACAGTCAGGTGGTCGTCAACGATGCGGAGGCGAACGCTTCCACCATCACGCCGCAAACATTCCTCACGGCCTCGGGGGAGAAATACGAGATCGCCTCCACTCGCACCGCGCGTCGCAAGGAGAGCCCCCACCACGTCTTGTCCCTCACTGCGACCAAGGAGTCTTCGCGCTTCAAGAAAGCCATCCTCTGGGTGCGTCGAAGCGATCGCATCGTCACGCGCCTCCGTGCCACCGACCGCAACGGCGCCATCCTGGACCTCCGCCTCCGCGAAATCGTCGTGGGTCCCGGCTTCGAGGGCCGCCCCTTTACGTTCTCGGCCCCGGACGGGGTGGAGGTCGTGGACCTTCGCGCCGATGCCTCTGGTTGAATGAAAATTGACGCCTTTTCTGATTGCTCTCCAGACGGATTTCCGGACGCGTGCTGAGTCGACGACGACTGTTTCAGATTGGAAGTTTCGTGCTGGCAGGCGGCCTGCTCGCCCTGGCCGTGTACGGCACCCCCCTCTCCGACATCTGGGAGGCCTTTCGCGCGGCGGACTACCGATGGCTCCTCCCTCTCATTCTCCTGGTGCTCGGGAGCAACTTGATGCGCGCCTGGCGCTGGCAAATCCTGATCGACGCGCTCCCCGAACCGTCGGACGGCGACGGAACGGCCGAAATGCCACCGGGCCGGATGCTGGAGGCCTCCTTCTCCTCCGTCATGATCGGCTACATGGTCAACTACGTCGCCCCGCGTATGGGCGAGGTGGCCCGCACCGCCAACCTTTCCGCCCGGTCCAGGCATCGGTTTAGCAGTCTCTTCGGGACCGTCGTGTCGGAACGAATCTTCGACACCGCTGTCTTGGGACTGGCGCTCCTGAGTGCCCTCGGCCTCCTCTTCAACCGGCTCGGCGTACTGCGCGAACAGTTTTTCGCCCCGGCCTGGGCCCAGCTCCAGTCCATCTCCTCGCGCTGGCTCATCGGGGGAGTGCTTGGGGGGCTCCTCCTCACCCTGTTGCTGGTCCTGGGAGGACGGTGGCTCCTCCGGCGCGAGGACTCCTGGATCGGGCGGTTTTGGGAAGACACCCTCAAACCGGCCGCCGTCTCGTTCAACGAAGGCCTCCGCACGCTTCTGCACTCGCCCCGCCGCGGCGCCATTCTCGTGTCCACCGTGGGCATGTGGGGCGGCTATCTCCTGATGGCCTACCTGCCGTTCCGGATGCTCCACCTGGCCGACCCCTACGGCATTGGCATCGCGGACGCCTGGGCGCTCATGGCCATCGGCGCCATCGGCATCGTGGTGCCCTCTCCCGGAGGCATCGGCTCGTACCACTACATCACCCAGCAGGCCCTCGTCCACCTCTATGGCGTGCCCGCGGCCGAGGCGCTCACCTACGCCGTGCTCACCCATGGGGCCCAACTCGTCTTTTACACGCTCGCCGGGGGCACAGCGGTGCTGTACCAGGGGACCGGTCTCCGTCCCTTCCTGGCCTTCTGGACCGAAGAGTCGTCTGCCCCGACGGAGGACAACTCCTCCCCGCCAGCCTCTGCGCTGGATGGCGGAGACGGAGAGGACCCTGCGACGGACCTCCAAAATTCCTACCGGGGCAATCGGTCGATGCCCACGAGCGAGTAAATGCCATCCCGGAGGGCGTGCCACAGGTACTTGAAGAAGGAATTGTCGAGGTCGTGTTCGTGTTGGATCGGACCGGTCTCTAGATCTCCATCCTCGGGCAGGTTGCTGGACCGCAATGCCAGGCCCGTCGCCACCGTCTTGAGGCGGTG
>CAZRPQ010000079.1:0-8537 GCA_964601725.1 uncultured Salinivenus sp.
TGAGGAGGGCGGCGATGTGCTCGTCGCGGGCCGACCCGTTCATCATGTCGGCCATGGCCGCCTCGGCCTCTGGGCGGGTGAGGGGGTCTCCGTCGGCAATGGTTTGAAGGTGCTCGTCCACAGTCAGAGTATAGCGGTGTCAGTGCGAGTGCCAGGGAATTACTGGGCCGGGGCCATCGAGGCATGATCCGCCACGACCGACAGCCAGTTTTCAATCATCGTGGGTCCGGCCCGCGTCATCACGCTCTCGGGGTGAAACTGGATGCCGTAGAGGGGGTGTGTGCGGTGGCGGAGCGCCATGATCGTGTCGTTCTCCCGGGTCGTCGCCGTCACCTCCAGGTCGTCGTGCGGAAAGGTGTCCGGATCGATGACGAGGGAGTGGTACCGGGTTGCCTCGAAGGACCGATCGATGCCGTCAAAGAGCGTCGTCCCGTCGTGATGGACGGGGCTCGTCTTGCCGTGCATCAACTCCTCGGCCTGGGTAATGGTGCCGCCAAAGACCTCCCCGATGGCCTGGTGGCCGAGGCAGACGCCGAGGATGGGCGTGGTGGCCCCAAATTCCTCAATGACAGGCTCGGTGAGGCCGGCGTCGGACGGGTGTCCGGGGCCCGGCGAGATCAGGATGCCGTCCGGGTCCATGCGCTCCACCTCGGCGATGGTTTTGTCGTCGTTGCGAATCACCTCCAGGGCGTCGGTGTGCTCCCCCACGAGGTGGACGAGGTTGTACGTGAACGAATCGTAGTTGTCGATGATTAGAATCATCGGTCTGGAAGGGTGGAAGGGTGGAGGTGTGGAAGAGGGAGGTTTAGCTGCTCTCCTGAGCGCTCCCGGCACCGTACGGAAGCTCTGGTTCACTAACTTCACTGGAGGGGCCGCACCATGGGTCAGGATTGTTCATCATTTTGACCAATCCGCCAATAGTTTGTCGGTATCTATCTTCGAGTTCGGTGGCAGTGTCTTCATTGAGGTAGTCGTACTCTTGGGCAAATCCAATCCAAACGATCGTCTCGGCCGCCTCACTGCTCGCATCGCTGAGCTTGTTTACGAAATGGTCAGGGTACCGCCGCTTGAACCATGCTTCAGCAATATTTGCACAGACGGAACGGGAGGATCGCCGAATCTGGTCGGTCATCGCGTATTTTTCGGAGTCGGGCCATTTCGCGGAAATCTCCTGTAGAGTCTTCGCCGCGTGAAAAGCGTGCTTGTAGATTCGCAGCTCCTTAAAGTCAGAAACCATGACGGTCTGGCGAATTAACGGCAATTCGGTTGCACTTCCACACCTCCATGCTTCCAACCCTCCAGGCGTAAGCGCGAGCGTCAGCGAGTGCGCACCAATCCGGTTAACTCGCGCACACGATCCAGAATCGGCTCCGCCGTCGCCCGCGCGTCCTTCGCGCCCTCCCGCAGCACGTCGCGGACGTAGTCGGGGCGCTGGGCCAGTTTCGTGCGGCGGGCGCGGGCCTCCGCGAAGTGGTCTTCAATGAGCCCCAGGAGCTCTTGCTTGGCGTGGCCGTAGCCGTAGCCGCCCGCCCGGTACTGCTCGGCAATCTCCTCCTGACGCTCCGCGTCCGCAAACAGCTCAATCAAGGCGAAGACGTTGCAGGACTCCGGGTCCTTCGGCTCGTCGAGGGGCGTCGAGTCGGTGACGATGCGCATGACCTTTTCCTTGAGCGCCTGCCCCTCGTCGAAGATGCCGATGGTGTTGTCGTAGCTCTTCGACATCTTGCGGCCGTCGGTGCCGGGCACCACGGCCACGTGGTCCAGGATGTGGGGCTCAGGGATCGGGAAGAGCGCCTCGTCGTCCGGGCAGAACCGGTTGTTGAAGCGGCGCGCCAGGTCGCGGGCCATCTCCAGGTTCTGCTTCTGATCGGCGCCGACGGGCACGAGGGAGCCTCCGTACGCGAGAATGTCGGCGGCCTGCAGGACGGGATAGTTGAACAGGCCCGCGTTGGGCGAGAGGCCGGCCTCCACCTTTTCCTTGTAAGCGACGCCCTTCTCGAGGTGGCTCGTGGGGATCAGGTTGAAGAAGATCCACATGAGCTCCGTCACCTCCGGCACGTCGCTCTGCACGAAGAGGGCCGCCTCGTCGGGATCAAACCCGAGGGCGAGGTAGTCGAGCGCCACGTCGAACGTGTGCTGGCGGAGCGTCTCTGCGTCCTGCACCGTCGTCATCGCGTGGTAGTTCACGATGAAGTAGTAGGCGTCGTGCGTCTGGTGCAGGTCGATGTGCTGGCGGATGGCGCCGAAGTAGTTGCCCAGGTGCAGGCGGCCGGAGGGTTGAATGCCGGAGACCACCACGGGCTCGGTTTCGGCGTCCGTATCCGAGGCAGAGATTGGTTTGGGGGCGTCCATGAGGAACGGGAGTTTGGGAGGGGGGAGCGCGAAGCGAGGGCGGAAGGGCTATGCCGCCGTCCCTTCGAGGCGGCGGTGGAGGGCCTTCAGGGCGTTGAGGCGGTCCGTGCTGTTGCTCTTGACCGCTTCGAGAACCCCTCGCGTGCGCATCTGGTGTTCGAGGTCGAGCTCGTCGGCGAGGGCATCGTTGAAGTCCGTCTCGAGGTCGTGGAGCTCCTCGAAGAAATCGGTCAGACTGCCTTCGAGCGTGAAGTCGTCGGGCGACAGGTCCGCGCCGTTGTACGCCGTGCCCCCACAACTCAGGACCGTTTCGGACAGCTTGCCCACGTCGGCCCGGGCGGTCTTCTGCAGCCGCTCCAGCACGTCCACGACCCGCTCGTCGTTGCAGGCCCGAATGGCCGCGTCGTAGTGGCGGTTGAGCTCAATGTGCTGTCGAATCAGCGGGTTCAGGTGCTCCACCGTGTCGGACCGGCTGAGCGTTTGGCCGGCCCAGCCGCGGTTCAGGAGCGCCTCCTTGATCGGGTTCGGCATGGGCAGTGGGGATCATGAAAAGAGTATCGCAGAGTGATACCGTCGATGGGGCTTGAGGTTTGGGCGAGGGACCGGTGCGTGGGAAAATCTGTGAATAGTCTCTGCGTACCCGTCCTGGAGAGCCGCTTCGACAAGCGGGGGACCGAGTATAGGAGTATGGGCGTGTGGGCGTATTCTCCGGTCTAGACAACACCCAAACGCCCAGACGCCCAAACAGCCGTACTCGTCAGCATCCTCTTCAAGAATTTTTTCACGGGTCGGGAATACGTCGAACGCGTTCCGTTACAGGAGTCCGTCGGCCGCCACGCGCATGGCCTGGCGAAGGGCAGCAGCTTTGTCTCGGGTCTCCTCGTATTCGCGGGCCGGATCACTGTCTGCCACGATGCCCGCGCCCGCCTGTACATAGGCCGTCTCGTCGGTCACCACCATGGTGCGAATGGTGATGCAGGTGTCGAGCGTGCCGGAGAAGTCGACGTACCCGACGGCCCCGGCGTAGATGCCCCGGCGGGAGGGCTCCAGGTCGTCGATGATCTCCATCGCCCGCACCTTGGGGGCGCCGCTCACCGTGCCCGCCGGGAAGCAGGCGGCGAGGACATCCGTCGGTCCCTGGTCCTCGGCCAGGGTGCCGGTCACCGACGAGACGATGTGCATGACGTGCGAGTATCGCTCGATGTAGGCGTACCGGTCCACCTCCACACTCTCGTACTGGCAGACGCGCCCAAGGTCGTTCCGGCCCAGGTCCACCAGCATGAGGTGTTCGGCCCGTTCTTTCGCATCGTTGAGGAGCTCTTCGGCGAGGGCCTCGTCTTCGGCCGGGTCCTCGCCCCGCGGCCGGGTGCCCGCAATGGGAAGAACCTCGGCGGTTCCGTCCTCGGCCCGCACCAGCACCTCCGGCGACGAGCCCACGAGCGCGAGGTCGTCGAGGTCGAGGTAGAAGAGGTACGGCGACGGGTTCACCTGCCGCAGGGCGCGGTAGAGATTGAACCGGTCGCCCCGGAACGGGGTCGCAAAGCGCTGCGAGAGGACCACCTGAAAGATGTCGCCCTTCTGGATGTGGTCTTTGGCCGTCCGGACGGCGTCTTCGAAGACGGGCCGTTCTACGTTGGAGCTGAGGTCGTCCTGGGTCCACTCGACGAGCGTCGGGGGCTCGGGCGACTTTTTGAGGTCGGCCTCCAGGGCGGCAAGGCGCGTCTGCGCGTTCTCGTAGGCGGCGCGGAGGTCCGTCTCGTCGTTCACAAAGACATTGGCCATCAGGACGAGCTGGTGGCGGACGTGGTCGAACGCCGCCACGGTGTCGTAGAAGCACCACACGGCGTCCGGCAGGCCCAGGTCGTCCGGGGGGGCGTTGGGCAGGTCTTCCACGAGCCGCACGGCGTCGTACCCCAGGTAGCCAACGGCCCCCCCCCGGAGGCGAGGGAGGTCTGGGATCTCGATCTCTTCGTACCGGTCCAGGTACGCGTTCAGCACCTCGAAGATGGAGCCGGTCGGCGGGGAAAGATCGGCTTCGGGGGAGGGCGTGCGCCGTTCCTCCACCTCGACGGTGGCCCCAAAGTCCCGACCGGTGAGGATGCGGTAGGGATCGCGACCGAGAAAGGAGTAGCGCGCCAGCTTCTCCCCGCCCTCAACGCTTTCGAAGAGAAAGCTGTACGGGGCGTCTTCCCGAAGGGCCAGGTACGCCGACACCGGGGTGAGCAGATCGGCGCTCCGGCGGGTATGGACCGGCACCACGAGGCGGGAATCCTGACGACCGTGGGGGCGGGCGCTCTCCACCTGCATTTGAAACTCGTCGTACGTCATAGAAAGCGGCAGTTCGACCAAACAAAAAACCCGCTACCAGCGAGTGGGCAGCGGGATCGGAGCCATCAAAAGGGAGCGCAGTGCACAGACTAGGCACGCAGGGGGCTCGCGACCCGCGAGGAGGGCCACCAGTGCCACCCGTTCTGCGATGTGATAGAGACTGCGTGACTCATACTACTACACGATAGCACTCAGCAGGGTCGTCCGCAAAGGAGATGATTTGAAATTCGATTGCAGGTTTTGGGGCGGGGATGACTGAGACCGAGTCCATCCCTCTCCGCGTCTCTCGGGAAGCAGGCCAGCGGGGCGAGGCTGAGCGCGGGGGCGGAAGAGGAACCTACGACTGCCTCAGGTTTAGGGTTGAGGGACCTCACTGCCCCATCAACGACCCGCGGAGCCGGAGATGGATCTCGTGACTGCCGTCCGCGAGCGGTTTCGGCGCTACCGGCCCCGCCTGGAACGCCTTCTGTTCGGGCTGGCGCTCCTGGGCGTGCTGGATGTTGTGCATCTGTTCATCCAGCAGAATCGTGAGTTCGAGGACGGCTGTCTGGGGCTCGCGTCGCTCGACTCGGCCGGGTCGACCTTCGACTGTGCAGCTGTGACGACCGGACCCGGGAGTGAACTGTTCGGGGTGTCCAACATCACGTGGGGCTTTGGGTTCTATCTTCTGGCGGCTCTTCTTACCGTGCTCGTGTTCTGGGCCGGACCGGGGATTCGGGAATGGATTCAGGGCGCCCGGACCGGCGTGTTCACGGGAGGGGTCCTGTACGCCGTATACCTCACTTATCTCCAAGCGGCCCACATTGGGGCCTTCTGCGCTTTGTGTCTGGTATCGGCCGTCATTGCGACCCTCCTGTTTGGCACCCAGGTCGTTATCCTCGTTCTCTCATCGTCATCCACAGAACCTTCCATGACGTCTCGCCTCGTGAAACGCCAAGTTGCCCTTTTCGTCTACTTCGTCGCGGCTGCTCTGGTCCTCGTCGGGGCCGACCTCGTCTCCTTCGACGGGTGGCGGAGCCCGAGCGAGAGCGCGCGTGCCTCGGCCGCTTCATCGTCTTCGAAGGCCCCCGATGAGTGTAAGCTAGAGACCTCGAAATCCCCAGTTGGTGAGAAGGGAGCGTCCCTCGTCAATTTCCAGGACATCACGAAGGGAAGTGCCAAGTCGGACGTGACGGTCATCGAGTACTTCGATCCCAACTGTCCCCACTGCAAGGACTTCCACAAGATCATGAAGAAATTGGTGGAGGCCCACAGCGAGGACGTCCAGTTCGTGTTCAAGCCCTTTCCGCTCCGTCAGTCGTCCCTGCCCGAGATTCAGTCGTTGTACGTGGCGGCTCAGTCTGGCAAATTCAGTGAGATGCTGGACGCTCAATACGCCCGCCAGGGGCGGAGCGGCATTTCCATGAGCGACCTTCGCTCGATTGCCTCGAGCATCGGCATGGACCCTGACGTCTTGAGCGATCGCGTGGAGAAGAATGAGTATCGGACGCAGGTGCTCAAGCAGCGAAAGCGGGCTGTGAAAATTGGGGTCGACAGCACGCCGACGGTCCTGGTGAACGGGTACTTTGTAAAAACCCGAACCCCCGAGTGCATGAACACCTTCATCGAGCGGGCCAAGAACGGGACTCTCGGCAGCACCGCCTCGAAGTAAAGTAAGCCTCGCATCCGTCGGGCCATGTCCACGACGATTCCGGATGCATTCACGGAGGTGCTTCGAACTCCTGAGGTGCAGGCGCGACGATTTGCGGACGACGGATCCGTTCCCAACAATCAGGCCCTGCCCGTCCTCGTCCTGCAGGGGGCCGTGCAGAAGAACGGAGACGGTCTCGCCAGGACGTTCGAGCGCATGTTCCGTGCGCATGGTTGGCGCGGCCCGTGTCCAACTGGGCGGGCCCGAGGGGGAGGCCTTTGGCATTGAGGCGGGAGATGTTCTCGTGCTTCCGGCGGGGGTGGCCCACAAGAATCTCGGCGCGAACCGCGACTTCTTAGTCGTAGGCGCCTACCCCGACGGACAGGACTGGGATCTGAAGCGGGGACGGCCGGGGGAGCGACCCGCCGCGGACCGCAACATTGAACAAGTCCCCCTCCCGGCCCGCGATCCGGTGTACGGCGACGAGGGACCGCTGGTCGAGCACTGGGCATTGGCTCCCTAACCCGAACGTTCGGCGTCGGAGCCGCGGCGTCGTCCCTCCGCGACTCGAAAGCGCTCGCAGCGCCCCTCGGATGTCCTGTCGGATCGAGGGACACGCATCAGTGTCGAATGAGAGGTCCGCCCGCCGTGTCGGTATTCTTGACCAAGGTCCTGAGTCTCTTCGTCCACCCCCTGTCGCTCGGGCTGTTGCTCGTGGTGGCGGCGAGTGTCCTGTGGCGCTGGGGGCGTTGGCTCGGGGGCCTGATGCTGGTCCTCGGGGTGCTGGTGCTGTGGATCCCCTCGACGCCCGTCTTCTCGAACTGGCTTCAGGGGACGCTCGAGGCTCGCTTTCCCCCCACGCCGGTCGATTCGGTGCCGACGGCCGACGCGATCGTAATGCTCGGGGGGGCGGTGGGAACGCCCCGTCCGCCTCGGGTCTATCCCGACCTCAACGACGCGTCCGATCGCGTATGGCACGCGGCGCGTCTGTACCGCGCCGGGAAGGCACCGCTCGTCATTGCCAGCGGCGGGACGATGCCGTGGAAGGATCAACGGTACCGCGAGGCGCCGATCATGCAGACCCTGCTCACCAGCTGGGGCGTGCCGGCCGATTCGGTGCTCCTGGAATCGAGCAGTGCCAACACGTACCAGAACGCAACCTACACCGCGGAGCTGGTGGCGAAGCGTGGGTTCGACCGTGTCCTTCTCGTCACGTCGGCCCTGCACATGCGCCGCGCCCTGGCCACCTTCCGCAGCGCGGACGTGCCGACGATTCCGGCGGCCACCGATTACCAGGTCGTTGAGGCGGAAGAAACGATGCTCGACGTTGCGCCCGATGCGGGGGCGCTGGCCGGCTCTACCGCTGCGATCCGTGAGTACGTCGGATATCTCGTCTACGAGTGGCGGGGATGGATTGCGAGTGGCCGCCAGACGAGATCCCGTCCCGGCCTGATGGCCGTGCGGGATCGATCGTCGGAGACCGGTCGTTCACGTCTGTCCGACGCTCAGTGCGCTCGGGAAGGGCCGCCCGCTTCCGCATCTTCCCGCATCGGATCCGGGGCGTGACGGAGACGCTGCGTGCCGGAGGCGGCGGCTTGTCGTCACCCCCCCCGGACGTACGCGTAGATTCCCCTCGCTCTCTCTTTTCTTGCCGAGGACTGCCCGTGGAGCCCGACCGCCTGACGCTCTTCTATCGATTTGGGGTAGCGCTCGTCCTGGGGCTCTTCATGGGCCTCCAGCGGGAATACGCGTATCGGGATCGGATCGACGAGGAGGGAGAGCTCCTTGCAGGGGCGCGGACCTTTCCCATCATCGCGCTTCTCGGGGCCGCGTCGGCCCTCGTGGCCACCGAGCTCGGGACCGCCTGGCCGTTTGCAATGGCTGTCATTGCGGTGGCCCTCCTTCTGTCCGTGGGGCACTTCTGGCAGGCCCGCGAGCGAGAGATGGGCCTTACGACCGAGATGGCCGCGCTCGTGGCGTTCTTTACGGGCGGGCTCTGCTACTGGGGACACATCCGGCTCGGGGCGGCCCTCGGCGTCGGCACGGCCGTGCTGCTTTCCTTGAAGGTGCAGACGCACACCCTGGCCCGCATGCTGGATCGGGAGGATGTCTTCGCAACCCTCAAGTTTGCGGTCATTACCGTCATCGTACTGCCCCTGTTGCCCCAGCAGGGCTACGGCCCCTCGCCGTTCGACGTGCTGGTGCCGTACAACGTGTGGCTGATGGT
>CAZRPQ010000080.1:0-8302 GCA_964601725.1 uncultured Salinivenus sp.
TGGAGCACCCCGACGCCCCGAACGTGCTCTTCCTCGGCACCGAGCACGCGCTGTTCGTCTCCACCACCGCCGGGCAGCAGTGGACGGAGGTCGACTCGGGGCTGCCCACCACCCTCTACGACGACCTCACGATTCACCCGCGTGAGAAGGACCTCGTGGTGGGCACCCACGGGCGCAGCCTCTGGATCCTCGACGACACGACTCCCCTTGCCGAATGGTCGGCGTCGGTGAAGGAGGCAGACGCGCACCTCTTCTCGGTTCAGCCCGCCACCATCCATAATTTCTGGAAGAACACGTCCTACCGGGGCCAGGCCTCGTGGGCCGGCGAGAACCCGCCGTTCGGGGCGCTCCTCCATTACCACCTCGGCGCGCCCGCCGACTCCGTCGAGCTCGTCGTGCGCAACCCGGAGAACGAGGTCGTGCGACGCCTGGACGGGCCCACCACGACGGGGACGATCCACCGCGTGCAGTGGGACCTCACCCACCCTTCGCCCCCGACCGAGGAGGACGAGGAGGATGAAACATCAGGGGTCGTCGAGCCCGACACGATCCTGCCGGAGCTGGAGTATCCCCTGGATCCGAAGGGCCCCTTCGTGCGGCCCGGGACCTACACTGTGACGCTCCGGGCCGGGGGCGTAGAGGCGACGGAGACCGTGGAGGTCCGCGGGGATCCAAAGATTGACCTCACCACCGAGCAGTGGCGCACGCGAGAGTCCTTTCTCCGCGACGTGCTCGACGCGCAGCGCACCGCCTTCCACGCGGCCCAGCGCGCCGACTCGCTCCACGAGCGCCTGCAAACACTCACGAAAAACCGGGACGCCTCGGACGAACTGACGGCCCTCGTCGATACCGCCGAGACGCAGGCCGACGGGCTCGAAGACCTGCGGGGCGAGATCTACGGGCTGGCCGGCGTGTTCAACTGGAGCTACGTCACGCAGCCCTCCCTCCATCCCCCGACCGAGACGCATCGGCGGCGCTTCGAGCGGCTCCGGGAGCAACTCCGCACAGCGAGGGAGGACCTGGAGGCACTGGCCCAAGACGCGCAGGCGGATCTCGACTAAGGATACAACCTTGTTGTAAAATGTCGCTTCAGGCCCCTAAAGTCCAGCCGCAGAGGGCGATCCGAGTTGTCGATCCGTTAGAAGAAAGCTATGTTAAAGCTCCAATAACATGGCAATCCTTTTCAGCGGACCGTTCACAATCCCCACCAGCACAATGGACACGCGAGAGGGACCCCTCGATACGCGAGTAAAAGACATCGTTCAGTCCAAATCTGCCCTGACGGAAGAGGGCGGCGTCCTCACGACCGAGCCCTCGGTCACGGTCTACGAGTGCATCGACCGCATGGTCGACCGGGATGTCGGCTCCATTGTGGTGATGGAGGGGGACGTCATCGCCGGCATCTTCACCGAGCGCGACTACATGCGCAGCATTGCCCTGAAGGGCCGCTCCTCGGATGAGACGGAGGTCCGAGAGGTGATGACGAGTGACGTGGCGACGGTCGGTCCCGAAAAGCCGCTTGAGGAGTGCCTGCACCTCATGACGGAGCTCCGGTGCCGCCACCTTCCGGTCGTTGACGACGAGGGCGATCTGGTCGGGATCGTCTCCATCGGGGATGGCGTAAAGCAGATCATACAGACGGCCCGGGCGGAGACCGACCGGCTCCGCAAGTACGTCACCGGATCGTATCCGGCCTGATCCCAGATCAGCGCCACGCGCTGCACGTAGGAAGAAGAGACTGCGGCGGTCGGATGCGGAGGGCGATTCAGCGGACGGACGTGCGGGCCCACGGGGGGAGGCAACAGCGCTCCAGTCTACAAAGCACCATCGCCCCAACATGACGGTCGCAGTCATCGGCGCGAACGGCGGCATCGGACGCCGGCTTCTTCCCCTTCTCGACGAGGCCGGCCACGAGCCCATCGGCATCGTCCGCTCGGAGGATCAGTTCGACGCGATCCGCGACCGCGGGGCCGAGCCCCGGCTCGGCGACCTCGAAGAGGAGTTTGCCCCGGCCCTCGACGGCGCCGACGCGGTCGTCTTTACCGCGGGGGCCGGTGGGTCGACCGGGTGGGACAAAACCATCCTGGTGGACCTCTGGGGCGCCGAGCGGGCAATCAAAGCCTGTGAGGAGCGCGGCATCGGCCGGTTCGTCATGATCAGTTCCCGCGGCGCCGGCGCCCCGGAGTCCCGCCAGGGGCCGATCAAGCCCTACATCGTCGCGAAGCACGTCGCCGACCGCACGCTTCAGCACTCGTCGCTCGACGAGACGATTCTGCGCCCTACGCGGCTCACGGACGAGGAGGGCACCGGGCGGGTCGCAGCGTACGTCGACACAGATCCAGAAACGGGCGACCCCATCCCCCGTGCCGACGTGGCCCAGGCCGTGGTGGACTGCCTCGAGACCGAGGACACCGTCGGGCACGCCATCACGCTGTACGGGGGCGAAACGCCAATCCAGGAGGCGCTTCGGGTGCCTTCCTAACCCGGCATCGAGGGACACTGGGTTTTTTCTTCGCTCTTCTGTAGTATGCTGCAAGTGTGGCGATGCGGCCCCACTCCCCGCGGCACCGGAATTTTGGAAGACATAGGCCCGCGAATTTTGGCGAATCCAGGACGTTGACGACCGCTGCATCGTTCTGTACAAGACCGTTTTTATTTTCCGGTATCATACATCTCGAATAAGTAAGTCTGTATTATCAGGTCTGGGAGCGCGTAAATGTCAAAGAATGCGGTATACGATACTCTGAGAAATGTAGCAAAACGCTCAGTCCCCAGTAGTGCTCTTTCCCTGCTGAATAAGGGAGTTGTTCAGTTCAACCGATTCATCACCGGGAGTCCCTTCGGGGAGGAGGGGCCGGCCCTGATCGTGCATTGCTGTCACCATCGGAGCGGCACGGTGTGGTTTACCCGGGTGCTCTCAACGGTGGCCAGGCAATATGGACTGCATTTCCAGGGGGGAGAACAGGAGGACCTGGAGCCGTCCACGGAGATTTTCTTGCAGGACCATAGCCGGATCGACCGGTCTGCGCTTCCGCCGTACCGCGGCTCGCACATGATTCGAGACCCGCGAGACATGGTTGTGTCCGGATACCACTATCACCTCTGGACGGAGGAAGAATGGGCGCGCGTTCCCCGCGACGAGTACGGCGGAAAGAGCTTCCAGGAAGCCCTGAATGAGGTCGGAAAGAAACGGGGGATGATTCTCGAAATGGAGCGTTTCTGTGGGGAGGACCTCCAGGATATGCTCCGGTGGACGTACGACGACCCGGCCTTCCTGGAGTTGAAATACGAGGACGTGATCGCCGACGAGGCCTCTCACTTCGACGCGCTTTTCCGGCACTACGGGTTCCACGAAGACGCCATAGAAGTCGGCCTGGAGGTCGCCGAGTACTACAGCTTCCAGAACCTTTCGGGGCGTAGCTTTGGGGAGGTCGAAGAACAGTCGCACCTTCGGTCGGGGCGGACCAGCCAGTGGGAGGATCACTTCGACGAGGAGCTGAAGTCTCGATTCAAAGAGCTGGCCGGCGATGCGGTCGTCCAGCTGGGCTACGAGGAAGACTCTGACTGGTGAGGTAGGTCGGAGTCGGACGGCCCCGAGTAGGGTCTGGTGTCCGGAGCTATCCGCCGGTCGTCCTCTCACGTTGGGCTTCTTCGTATACCTCGAACCCGAGGTCTTGCAGATAAGCGTAGGTCGGCGTGAACTCCTCCTGCAGATGATCTTCCATCTCGGCCGACAAGGCCTCCGACTTGTCTCCCGCCTGTCCCAGCAGGCGAAGCAGCGCCAGTTTGGCCTGGCGGGCCACGGTGCTTCCCAGCAGCCAGCGATAGGCCTGCGGGAAGTGGCGGCGAAGAGGTCGGACTGTGGAGCGGTACACGGCCCGAAACGCCGGGCTGCCCGTCGGATTCTCGGGCTGATTCTCGCTCTTCGGGTGGGGGGCGTTCGGCAACCCGAGAAAGTCCAGGAGGCCTGTCCAGAACGCGTCCGGATCTGCCTGTCCCGCCTCCAGACTCACGACCTTGAACTGCTCGGGTCCGAACCGCTTGGCGTACGCCGGAAGGGTCTCTTCGTAGTGGCTGGTGCGAACGAGGTACTCGCGGTCGGGGAGCGCCTCCGACAAGGGGGTGGCCTCGTCGATGAGTCCGAGTTGCTTGTTGTACTGAAACTGGGAAAGCAGGCGCTGAATGGGATCGCGGACGATCGCAAAGAGCCTGGCGTCCGGGTTGTAGGCCTGAATCTCGTCGGCCGTCGCCGCGCTTTTGTAATACATCGCCGTGGCCTCGCCGAAGTACCGATAGTCCTCGTCGAAGGGGAAGTGGCGGTGATACTGCTCACGGGTTTCGGGGCACTCTTCATCGGGGTTCTCGTCGCCAAAATAGTAGAGCTCCTTGGCGTCCGCCATGAACACGTCGGGGTGGGAGTTGAGCAGGTAGCAGAGCCAGCTCGTCCCGGCCTTGTTCACGCCAATGACGAAAAGATTGGCCCGGTTCATGGGGGGCGGAGGACGAGATGTGCAGCAGAGGACAGAGCGTGGCCGAACGGCGCTTACCGGGAGGTGTTTTCCCGGATGAGGTACATCTGAGCGGAATACTGGTGCGGGTGTCGGGTGGCCCAGAGGGTTGAAAGAAGGGCAACCACGGGGGCTCGGAGCCGCCACCCGTCCCGGTACTGTTCGCTGAGCAGCGACACGTAGAAGGCGTCGAGCCGCATGGGACGAGTGTCGGTCACGGTCATGCCGAAGGGATCGAACAGGCGGCGGACGTCGGGCGGGCGGAAGTGGTACAGATGCCGCGGCACGTCGTACGCGGCCCAGTGCTCGCCGTAGTACTGAGCGTCGAGGGACGCGCAGTTGGGGACGGCCACGACCAGGGTGCCGGTGGGGGCGAGGGTGCGCTTTAGCTCCTCAATCGTATCGGAGAGTTGTGGGACGTGCTCCAGCACGTGCCAGAGCGTGATCACGTCGAAGTGATCGGAGGGAAATTCCTGAATGTCCGCGGGGTCTTCCACCGTAAGGCCGTACTTCGTGGCGGCCACCTCCTGGGCTCCGGAGTCCGGCTCCAGCCCGCGCGCCTCCCAGCCGTTGGACTGACAGAGGTCCAGAAATTCCCCCGTTCCACACCCAAAGTCGAGCAGGCGTCCGGGCGGGGTCGACACGAGGGAGGCAATGAGGCGGTGTTTCGACCGCAGGGTGTAGAGCCGCACCCATCGGTACAGGGTGTCGATCAGGCCCTGACCGGTGTCCT
This sequence comes from uncultured Salinivenus sp., assembly GCA_964601725.1. Taxonomy (GTDB): domain Bacteria; phylum Bacteroidota; class Rhodothermia; order Rhodothermales; family Salinibacteraceae; genus Salinibacter. The sequence goes on from CAZRPQ010000080.1 coordinate 5,242, forward strand.
GGTGGGGGGTGTAGTCGTCGCTCTCGTAATACTGCCCGATTTCGTCCGGGCTTGGTCTCGGATTGGTAAAGCGAAATTCGCAGGTCTCACATTCGACAATGTCAAAGTATTCGCCAGAGACGGTGTAATCCTGGCACGTCAGGTGATGATGGAACTCGTGACCGTCGCAAATGGGACACTGATCGAGGTCGTCCACCGGATTGGCGGGGAAAGGTTGAAAGGTTGGAAGGTCAGAACGTTAGAAGATCGGAGACAAGCAAGTTCCTACAGCCGGATTTTGGAGATGGACCCGTAAACCGCTATACCTTCATACATCCAGCATGGCAATCGCATCTTGCCGCCGAAACCGATCCTCGATGCCGCACGGACAGACCAGTCGACGCCCATACGCCCAGACGCCCATACAATCCAGGCACGATCGGGGGATCACGAGCAGGCGGGCTGCCTCCCCTCGAATCGATTTTGAACATGCAGGTGCCCCAACACATCCAGCCCCGCCGGAACAGCGAAATGGGCCGACCGTTTCGAGAGGCTCGTGGAATTGAGCGGGTCTCCCGGCCCGCCCTGCGTTTCTCGCCTGCGTCAGCGATCCCCGCCACATGGCTTCCTCCGTCCGGACTCCCTCCCCGCGTACCGCCCAGGCCGACACGTTCTGGACGCGGCTCTCGCCCACGACGCGGCACGCAGCATGTTTGGGGATCCTGCTGGTGGTGGCCCTGGCGTTCTATTCGCCCGCCGTGTTCGAGGGGAAAGACATTCAGGGGACCGACAGCATCACCTTCCGGGCCAACGCGCAGGTGACGGTAGAGCATCATCAGAAGACGGGGGAATGGCCGCAATGGGCCCCGAATGTGTTCAGCGGGATGCCCTACATCAACGAGAAGACCTCCGTCCCGCAGCTCGACGATCTGGTGAACTTGATCCGTGGGACCCTCTGGCCGGTGTCTCACCTGTTCGTGCTCATGGCGGGCGTGTATCTGTTCGTCTTCTATGTGACCCGAAATCATCTCTCAGGGCTCGTATCGGGATTTGCCTTCGGGTTTACGACCTACATCCCCATCATCATCGGGGTGGGGCACGGCACCAAGTTCGTCGCGCTGGCCTACGCGCCGTACGTCTTGCTGGCCTTCGTGTACACCCTGCGGAACCCCTCGATCCTGGGGGGGCTCCTGTTTGCGGGGGCGCTGGCGCTCCAGCTGCGGGCCAATCATCCGCAAATTGTGTTTTACACGGGGATGCTCCTCCTGCTGTGGTGGATCGTGGAGGTGATTGGGGCCGTGCGGGACGACCGGGTGTCGGAGCTGGCCACCTCGACCGGGTGGCTCGCCCTGGGCACGGTGTTGAGCCTCGCCATGGCCGCGGAGCCCTACCTGGCCCGGTACCAGTACAAGCAGTACTCGGTGCGGGGGGCCGCCGCGGCCGTGACCGGCGGGGGCAACGGAGGGGGAGGCGGCATGGGGTGGACGGCGGCCATGCGGTGGAGTCAGGGGCCGGGCGAACTGTTCACATTCATCGTGGCGGAGGCGTTCGGCGGGGGCGGGCAAACGTACTGGGGCCCCAAGACCTTCACGGAGGGGCCGCACTACATCACCGGCATAGTGGTGGCTTTGGCAGGTCTTGCCGTGTGGCGGGTGCGCACCTGGCTGGTCTGGGGCCTGGGGGTCGCCGGGCTCGGCACGGCCCTCTTCTCGCTGGGCAAGTACGCCGCGTGGCTCAACTGGCCCCTGTTTCGGTACTTCCCGTTTTTCGACGCCTTCCGCGGGCCGGCCATGTGGCTGAGCGTCACGGCCCTTGCCCTGGCCGTCCTCGCTGGCATCGGGCTGGACTATGCACTGCGGCGAGACGAAGGAAAAGGACGGCGGGCCCAGCAGGCCGATTCTCGACAGCGCCCCATCCTGATTTCGTTCGGGGGGGTGCTCGGAATCGTGGCGCTGGTGTGGCTCACGCCCAATACGTTCCTCGACTTCGAGAAGCCGAATGAGCGACAGCGCATCCGGCAGGCCCTGCTCCGCCAGAACCCGAACGTGTCGCCCCAGAATCCCCGTGTGCAGAAAGCGGTGGACCGCCAGATGCAAAAGTTTAAAGAGCAGCGGCGCGGCGCCTTTGCGACCGACGCGCAGCGCACGATGCTTTTCCTCGTCCTGGCGGCCGGGGCGCTCGTGCTGTACCGTCGCGAGACCCTTCCGGCCTGGGGCGCGGGCCTCGCGGTCGTGGCGATCGTGGGCGTCGACCTCTGGGGCGTCGACGCGCGCTACATGGGGGAGGACCGCTACTCGTCGCAGGAGGTGGAGCAGTCCATTCCCACCTATCAGTTTGACCAGTTCATCAAGAAGAAGCAGACGAAGGCCGGCGGGCTGGGCCGCTTCCGGGTCCTTTCACTGGTCGAGGGGGATCCGACGAGCAAGGCGCGCCCCTCCTACCACTACGAGAATGTGGGCGGCTACCACGGGGCCAAGCTGCAGCGCTATCAGCACTACCTCGACCACATCCTGCAGGTCAACGCGCAGGGCCCGCCGAACGAGAACGCGCTCGATCTTTTGAACACCCGCTACATCGCGGCCCGCCAGCAGCTGCCGGGGACCGAGGTCGCCCACCGCAGCCAGAAGTCGGGCGTACTGGTGCTTCGGAACAAGGACGCGGTGCCCCGCGGCTTCCTCGTGGGGCAGACGGAGGTCGTCGAGGACCCAAAACAGATGTGGTCGCGGCTCCGGTCCTCGTCGTTCGACCCACGACAGACGGCCCTTCTCTCAGAGCCGATTGAGGCTCCAGTGACGCCCGTCGACAGCAACAGCACGGCGGAGGTGACCCTGGAGCACTACGGGCCGGAGGAGATCCGGTGGACCGTAAACACGGATGCGCCCCGCTTCTTTGTGGCGAGCGAGGTCTACTACCCGGCCGGCTGGAATGCGTACTTGAACGAGAAGAAGGTCCCGATCCACCGCACCGACTACCTGCTCCGGGGGGTCCACGTGCCGGAAGGGGAGCACACGCTGGAGATGCGATTTGAGCCGAAGGCCGATCGCTACGGCCGGTGGATCGCCTGGGCGAGCACGATCCTCGT
>CAZRPQ010000081.1:0-8246 GCA_964601725.1 uncultured Salinivenus sp.
GCTCCTCCGCCAACTCACAGAATCGACATGCAACCTAACGTTGCAACATTTGGGCCCTCAGAGCCGCCCAAAATGGGCAGGTTGTTCCGGGGAGACCGACACCTTGGGCACAAGTCCGTATCAGAGGCAGCGTTCCCCTGCGCTCACACCCCGTCTCGCTCCGCCCGCAGGGCCAAGAGCCGGTGGGGCCGCAGCGTCAGCATCCCCCCCGGATCGATCGGGCCCGATCCTTCTAGAAAGCCGGACAGTTCGGTCACCACGTGCCAGGCCGCACAGCTGATGTCCTCCAGTTCGTTGGTCTCCTCCGGCACCTCAAACTCGACGGGGGCTTTGCCTTGGTTCATCAACACCAGGAACGAATCGTCGTGCCGCGGCGCCCCCGTTGCATCAGAGTCTAGGTCCAAGCCGCGCAGCAGATAGCCGAAGGCGCGCAGGTCCGCGTCGTGCCAGTCGTCAGTCGTCATCTCACGGCCGTCGGGGTGCCACCAGAGCACGTCGCCGGTGCCGTCCGACTCGTCGGCCGGATCCAGGAAGTGGCGCCGCCGAAAGCTCGGATGCTCCTTGCGGAAGGCGGTGAGCCGCTGCACGAACTCGAGGAATTTCTGCTCGCGCTCGTCGAGGTCCCAGTCGTACCAGCTAATCTCGTTGTCCTGGCAGTAGGGATTGTTGTTGCCGCGGCGCGTGCGGGACAGCTCGTCGCCCCCCAAAATCATGGGGACCCCCTGCGATAGCAGCAGCGTAGCCATGAGGCTTCGCTTCCGCCGCTCGCGACATTCAATCACTGCCGGGTCGTCGGTCGGCCCTTCCACGCCGCAGTTCGTGGAGTAGTTGTCGTCGTGGCCGTCCTCGTTGCCCTCCTTGTTTTCCTCGTTGTGCTTCTGCTCGTAGCTCACGAGGTCCTGCAGCGTGAAGCCGTCGTGGGCCGTCACGAAGTTGATGGAGGCAAACGGGCGGCGGCCGGAGCGCTCGTAGAGGTCGCTGGAGCCGGCGATGCGGGTGGCCACCTCGCCACTGAGGCCGCGGTCGCCCCGCCAGAAGCGGCGGATGGCGTCGCGGTAGCGCCCGTTCCACTCGGCCCACTGCCACGGAAAGGAGCCCACCTGGTAGCCCCCCGGCCCCACGTCCCAGGGCTCCGCGATGAGCTTGGCCTGGCTCAGCACGGGGTCCTGCTGCACCACTTTGAAGAAGGAGCCGAGCATGTCCACGTCGTAGAGCTCCCGCGCCAGGGCCGAGGCGAGGTCAAACCGGAAGCCGTCGACGTGCATCTCGGTCGCCCAGTAGCGCAGGCTGTCCATGATCATCTGCAGGACGTAGGAGTCGCCGGGATCGAGCGTGTTGCCGGTCCCGGTGTAGTCCATGTGGTAGCGCTCGTCGTCGGGGTTGAGCTTGTAGTAGGTGCGGTTGTCGATGCCTCGCCACGAGAGGGTCGGGCCCAGGTGATTCCCCTCGCAGGTGTGGTTGTACACCACGTCGATGATCACCTCGAGGCCCGCGTCGTGGAGGGCCCGCACCATCATCTTGAATTCGCGCACGGCACTCTTGGGCCCGTTTGCGGCGTATTCAGGCTCCGGGGCAAAGTAGGCGAGCGTATCGTATCCCCAGTAGTTGCGGAGGCCCTTCTCCAGGAGCTCGCGCCGGTGCATCTTGGCGTGCACCGGCAGCAACTGCACCGTCGTGACGCCGAGGGCCTTCAGGTGCTCGATCACCGGCTCGGTGGCCATTCCCAAGTACGTTCCCTGGAGGCGCTCGGGAACCTCCGGGTGCTGCTCCGTCATCCCCTTCACGTGGGTTTCGTAGATGATGGTGTCCTCCCACGGGATCTCGGGCGACTGGTCGTTGCCCCAGGCAAAGGTTTCCTCCACCACCGCCCCGAGCGGCGCGTAGGGGGCGCTGTCCCGAGTGTCAACGGAAAGGTCCTCCTTCTCCTCATCGTCCACGTCGTAGCCGAAGAGGCTGTCGTCCCACCGCAGGGGCCGCCCAATGGCCTTCGCATAGGGGTCGAGGAGCACCTTGTTGGGATTGAACCGATGCCCGTTGGCCGGGTCGTAGGGACCATGGACGCGGTAGCCGTAGAGCTGACCGGGGCGCACGTTCACCACGTAGCCGTGCCAGATGGGCCCCGTCTGCTCCGGCAGCTCGAACGTGAGGGCGGGCTCAGCGTCCTCGGGGTCGTCGAACAGGAGCAGTTCCACCCGATCGGCATGGGCGCTGTGCAGTGCAAAGTTGACCCCGATTCCGTCCCACGTGGCCCCTCGCGGATAGGGTTCCCCCCGGCGAATGTGAAGACCGTTTTCAACCTGGGTCTCGTTCCTGAACGACGAAGATGGAGACGCATCCATAGAGGAAAGCACTCACTTCTTGAGAGGGAATGAGGGCACGGCCCACACCCATCAACTGTTTAGGGGCAAAAACCGGGCCGTTCTCCGCGCCATAGAATGAACCCATCGAATCACAGTTGCATTGGGATTTTTGGCTCTCAGTGTGTAGCGTGTACAGCAGGAGTAAGCCTCTCGTCGTCTACGGATAATTTCGTGGCCCGTCGCCCCGCATCCGTCCCTCGACTCCCGTTCTACTTGCCTCTAGGTTCCGCCCCAATATGCCTACCCCTAAAGATCCGTCGTCATCCCTCGAGTCCACGATGCCGAAGTCGTGGTCCCGCGCCGTCATCACGTCGGTCGCCCCCACCGTGGACGGAGGGCAGTGGCCCCTTAAGCGATCCGTCGGGGAGCGCGTGGAGGTGACGGCCGGTGTCATCGTGGACAGTCACGAGGCCCTGGCCGTCGAGCTCGCCCACCGCCACCAGGACGACGACACGGAGCACGTGGTCCGTATGTCCCCCACCGAGAACGACGAGTATACCGGACACTTCGAGGTGTCGGAGGTTGGGCGCTACCTCTACCGCGTGCGGGCCTGGATCAACCACTTCGCCACGTGGCAGGACCAGTTCCGGCGTCGGGTGGAGGGCGGCGAGTCGCAGGCCGAGATTGAGAGCGAGCTGAAGGTGGGCGTGTCGCTCCTCGAGGACGCCGCCGAGAATGCGCCCGAGGACGACCGCGAACTGCTGAAGGCCCATATCGAGGCCTTCGGGAACGGCAACGAGCAGGCGGCCCTCGGCGACGAGCTCGCCGATCTGGTGCGCCGCTATGCCCCCCACGAGCAGCAGACAACCAGTGCCACCTACGAGGTGCTGGTCGACCCCGAGCTGGCCCGCACCGGGGCCTGGTACGAGTTTTTCCCCCGTTCCGCCGGCGACACCCCCGGTGAGCACGCCACGCTCGACGACGCGGCCGAGCGCCTGCCGCGCATCCAAGAGATGGGCTTCGACATCGTCTACCTCCCTCCCATTCACCCCATCGGCGAGACGAACCGCAAGGGCAAGGACAACGCCCCCGAGGCCGAGCCGGGCGACCCCGGAAGTCCGTGGGCCATCGGCGGCTTTTTGGAGGACGGATCGAAGGGCGGGCACAAGAGCGTCCATCCCAAGCTCGGCGGCATCGAGGCGTTTGACCGGTTCGTGGAGCGGGCCAACGACCTGGGCCTCGAGGTGGCCATCGACATCGCCTTTCAGACCTCCCCCGACCACCCCTACATCGAGGAGCACCCGGAGTGGTTCTACCACCGTCCGGACGGCTCCATCCGCTACGCCGAAAACCCGCCGAAGAAGTACCAGGACGTTCACCCCATCAACTTCGAAACCGAGGAGTGGCCGGCCCTGTGGCAGGAGCTGAAGAGCGTGTTCGAGCACTGGATCGACCATGGCGTCACGACGTTCCGTGTCGACAATCCTCACACCAAGCCGTTTGCGTTCTGGCAGTGGTGCCTGCGGGAGCTGCGCAAGGAGACGCCCGAGCTTATTGTCCTGTCGGAGGCCTTCACGCAGCCGAAGACGATGTATCACCTCGCCAAGCTCGGCTTCAACAACTCGTACACCTACTTCACCTGGCGCAACACGCCCGAGGAGCTCGAAGCGTACGGCGAGGAGCTATTTCACACCGAGGCCACCGAGTACTTTCGCCCCAACTTCTGGCCCAACACGCCCGACATCCTGCACGATGATCTCGTCCACGGGGGCCGCCCCGCCCACAAGAGCCGGTTCGTGCTCGCGGCCACCCTGTCGAGCGCCTACGGTGTGTACGGCCCGCCGTTCGAGCACGTCGACAATCAGCAGCGCGATACCAAAGAAGAATACGCCCAGAACGAGAAATACGAGATCCGGGCCTGGGACTGGAACGACCCCACGTCCCTCCAGCCGTTCATGGCCCGGGTCAACCGCATCCGTGACGAAAACCCCGCCCTGCAGCAGATGCGGTCGATCCGGTTTCTGGACACCCAACACGCAGACCTCATTGCCTACAGCAAGGACGCCCCCAACAACCTGGTCATCGTCGTCGCGAGCCTCGACCCCCACAACGCCTGCGAGGGTCAGCTTGTCCTTCCGACCGACGCACTTGGCCTCCCCACCGACGAGGCCTTCGCCGTCCACGACCTGCTCAACGACGCCCGCTACACCTGGCGCGGCACTCACCAGTTTTTGCGGCTTACTCCGGACCGGCCCGCGCACATTTTCCGGATCGAGCGCGCCGGAACGAGCGAGCAGACCCATTCCGCCTACGACCGCCTCGTGCACGCCTAAAAAGTGTGGAGGGATGGATGTGTGGATGTATAGATGCATCATCCCGGGTGCCCTCCTCTCTCCGGATCCCCCTCGCCCCCCCCACACATCCATACCTCCAACCCTCCATACTTCCAACCTTCCATACCTCCAACCCTGAATGCCCGACGACTTCCTCACCGATCCCCTCTGGTACAAAGACGCCGTCATCTATGAGCTGCATGTCCGCAGCTTCTACGACTCGAACGACGACGGCTATGGGGATTTTCAGGGGCTGCGCGAAAAGCTGCCCTACCTCGAATCGCTGGGCGTCAATACCCTCTGGCTCCTCCCGTTCCTCGAGAGCCCGCTCAAGGACGACGGCTACGACACGGCCGACTATTTTAAGGTCCTGCCCATCCACGGCACCCTCGACGACTTTAAGGCGTTTCTCGACGACGCCCACGCCCGGGGCATGCGCGTGATCACCGAACTGGTGCTGAACCACACCTCCGACCAGCACCCATGGTTTCAAGAGGCACGCGACCCCGAGTCCGACAAGCACGACTGGTACGTCTGGAGCGAGACCGACGACAAGTACGAGGACGTCCGCGTGATCTTCACCGACGCGGAGGACTCAAACTGGACCTGGGACCCGAAGGCGCAGAAGTATTACTGGCACCGCTTCTTTAGCCATCAACCCGACCTCAATTTCGACAACCCGGCGGTGCGGGAGAAGATGAAGGAAGTCATGTTCTTCTGGCTCGACATGGGGGTGGACGGCCTCCGGCTCGACGCGGTGCCTTATCTCTTTGAGCGGGAGGGCACCAACAGTGAAAACCTTCCGGAGACGATCGCCTACGTGAAGGAGCTCCGCGCGGCCGTAGAGGAGCGGTACGGGCCTGGCAAGGTGCTCCTGGCCGAGGCGAATCAGTGGCCGGAGGACACGCTTCCCTACTTTGGGGAAGACGCGGAGGGCGAGAGCACGGGCGTGCAGATGGCCTTCAACTTCCCCGTGATGCCCCGCCTCTACATGGCGCTGCGGCGCGAAAACCGCCGGCCGGTCGTCGAGATGCTCGACCTGACCGGCGGCATTCCCGACGACGCCCAGTGGGCCCTCTTCCTCCGCAATCACGACGAGCTGACCCTCGAAATGGTGACGGACGAAGAGCGGGACTACATGTACCACGAGTACGGCGCCGACGACCGCTTTCGCATCAACGTGGGCATTCGGCGCCGTCTCACGCCGCTGCTGGGCGGGGAGCGTCGCCGCATCGAGCTTATGAACGCCCTATTGCTCAGCCTCAAGGGCAGCCCCATTATCTACTACGGGGACGAGATCGGGATGGGGGACGATCCCTTTCTCGGCGACCGCAACGGGGTGCGCACGCCCATGCAGTGGAGCCCGGACAAGAACGGCGGCTTCTCGCGGGCCCCCCACCACAAGCTGTTCATGCCGCCCATCAACCGGGGCCGGTACAGCTACGAGTTCGTGAACGTGGAGGACGCGGAGGCCGACCCCCACTCCCTGCTCCACTTTATGCGTCGCCTCATTTCGATCCGCCAGCAGCATAGGACGATTTTTGGCCGGGGCCGCTTTGAACTCCTGCCCGTCGAGAATCAGTCCATCCTCGCCTTTCTTCGGGAGCACGACGGCGAACGCCTCCTGGTCGTGGCCAACCTCTCCCGCTTCACACAGTCGGCCTACGTGCCCGCCCAGGACGAGCTGGAGGGCATGGTCCCGGTCGAGCTGTTCAGCCAGTCCGCCTTCCCCACCATCGAGACAAACGACTACCATCTTACCGTCGGCCCCCATCACTTCTACTGGTTCAAACTCGTGCCTGAAAAAGACGTGCAACGCGAACGCCCCCATCGGAGCGGCCTCCAACCCTCCGAAATCGAAGCCAATGGCCGCACCCATCCCATTCTGCCGGTCGCCGAGGGGCTCCAGAATCTCCTCGTGCCCACCATGGCGCAGCGCCGCGGCCCCGAGCAGCTCGAATCGCTCCTGCCGGAGTTTATCAACAAGCAGCGCTGGTTTGGGGCCAAAGGGGACGTGATCGAGGCCGTCGGGATCGAGGACGCGGTCCGCCTGAAGAGCGACCCTGCCGTCTATCTCTCAGTGCTCGAGGTGACGCTCGAACACGAGACCTTGTTCTACACGCTGCCCCTGATGGCCGCTTCGGAGAAGGAGGCCTCGGCCCTCCTCGAGGAGTATCCGAACGCTGCGCTCGCCTGGCTGGAGGTCGGAAACACCGGCGAGCGGCGGCTCGTCCACGACGCAACGGTCGACCCCGCGTTCTGGGAAATCCTCTTTCGCTGGTGGCAGCAGGGCAGCCGGGGCCGGTCCCTGAAAGGGGTCTACACCGCCGAGCCGTCCGAGGCTGTGGGACACGACGAACCGGAGGACATTCAGCTGCTCACCGGGGAGCAGAGCAACACCTCCGCCATCATCAACGGCGACTATTTCGCCAAGATCTACCGGCGCCTGGAGGAGGGCCCCAACCCCGAGAAGGAACTCCTCGAACACCTCACGGACGTCGGCTTCACGTTTGCGCCGCGGCTCGACGGCACCGTCACCTTCCAGCGCCAGCGCCGCCAGTACACGCTCGGGGTGTTTCAGGAAGCCCTTTCGGTAGAGACCGACGCGTGGAGCTACGCCCTCGACTGCACAACGCATTTCCTCGACCGGATCGAGAATTCTCCCTTCCCGCGGGAACAGGCCCGTGCAACGAGCCCCTCGGCGGCGACCGACAATCGAGAGACCGGTCGCGCGTCGCCCGAGACGGCGCCGGTGTGGCTCGACGAGGTCGCCCCGGAGATGGTCTCGTTCGCACGTACGCTCGGGGTGCGCACCGCCGAGATGCACCATGCCCTGGCTCGGGCCGAGGCCGACGACCTGCGACCGGCTGCGGCGCCGGCGCAAGCCGGGACGGAACTGGCCCGGCGCCTCCGCGACGAGGTGCAGCAGACGCGCGCGCTCCTCCGACGACAGGACGACCTCCCCCCCGGGGAACTGCCGTCCGCCTCGGCCTGGGCCGAGGCCGACGAGCACCTTACTGCCCTCGACCGCGTCTCTGGGGGACACGATCGCATCCGCATTCACGGCGACTATCATCTCGGTCAGCTCCTCCGCGCGGAGGGAGACGTCTACATTCTCGACTTTGAGGGGGAGCCCGCCCGCCCCCTCGAAGAGCGCCGCAAGCGAGAAAACGCACTGCGCGACGTAGCAGGCATGATCCGGTCCCTGGAGTACGCCGTGCTTGCCGCCTGGCAGGATCACACTGAGACGGACCCGGATTACACCCCCTGGGTCAACGCGCTGCTCTACTGGACCGAAACGACGTTCCTCAACGCCTACACCGACACGGCCGAGGAGGCCTCGTTCTTCCCGCCCCCGTCTGCCCGCTACGCGTTCCTCTGGGCGTTCCTGTTCGACAAAGCCCTGTACGAGATCCGGTATGAGGTGAACCACCGTCCCGACTGGGCGTGGCTTCCCCTCCGCGGCCTCCAGCGCCTCCTCACCCAGGAAGAGACCCCGTCGACGCCGGACCTGTAACGCTGGAGTCGACAGGGCGCTCGCTTCCCCCGCCTCCCACGCAACGCCCCCTCCCTCCCGGAGCCCCCCTTCTCCACCCGTCGCTCCCCCCAACCC
>CAZRPQ010000082.1:0-8138 GCA_964601725.1 uncultured Salinivenus sp.
CCGGCACCGCCGTAGACGTTGGGGGGATACTCGTTGGTGAGAATTACGATCTTCATCGTGGGTAAGGGGGAAGAGGTGAGAGGGGTGAGGGAAGGGGAAAGTGTGGTAGGGGGGATGGGCTGGTAAGGAGGCGGACGGGCGAATGCGTTCCCTCTTACCTCTCTCCCATACCCCCTTCCCCATAACTAAATAATGGTGTCGTCCGGGATCTTGGTGTTTTTCGGGATCACGACGATGCCGTCGCGGACGTGGTACAGGTCTTCCTCGGCCTCTTGCACGTTGTCCTGGTTTTTGATGATGCACCGCTTGCCGATGGAGACGTTTTTGTCGATGATGGCCCCCTCGACGTACGACTCTTCGCCGATGCCGGGATCTTCCGGGCCCTCTACGACGTCACGCTCCTCCATGTCGTGCCAGCGGAAGTGGTCGGTCCCCATCATCACGCTGTTCTTGAGCGTCGTGTCGGGGCCGATGTACGAGCGAATGCCCACGACGGACTGGGAAATCTGGCTGCGTTCGACCAGACTCCCCTCGGCGATCAGCGAGTCCTGCACGGTGGAGTTTTGGATCTTCGCGGGCGGAAGCATCCGGGCCCGCGTGTAAAGGGGACGGTTCGGGTCGTACAGGTTGAAGGGCGGCTCCGGCTCGGCCAGCATCAGGTTGGCCTCGTAAAAGGAGCGAATGGTGCCGATGTCGCTCCAGTAGTCGGCGAAGGGATAGCTCGCCACCCGCATCTGGTCGATGGCCTTCGGGATGATCTGGTTGCCAAAGTCGTGGTCGTCCGGGTTGGCGCCGAGCAGCTCGCGCAGCGGCTCCCGGTCGAAGATGTACATGCCCATCGACGCGAGATAGGTGCGCCCCTCCTCTTCAAGCTCGGGCGCGACCGGGCTCTCCAGGCCGTCGAGCTCGTCGGCGGCGGGCTTCTCGTGAAATTCCGTAATGATGTCCTCGTCGTCGGTCTTCAGGATGCCGAAGGCGGTCGCGTCGTCGGCCGTCACGGGGATGGTGCCCAGGGTTACATCCGCCTCCGTCTCCCGGTGATGGGCCAGCATGTTGCGGTAGTCCATTGAGTAGAGCTGATCGCCCGACAAGATGAGCACGTGCTGGTGCCGATGGCCTTCGATGTGCGGCAGGCTGCGCCGCACCGCGTCGGCCGTGCCCTGAAACCAGTCCTTGGAGGCGGGCGTCTGCTCGGCGGCGAGGATCGAGACGAAGCCGTTGCTAAACCGATCGAACTGGTAAGCGCGGGCCAGGTGGCGGTTCAGGCTGGCCGAGTTGAACTGGGTGAGGACGAAAATGCGGGTGATGCCCGAGTTGATGCTCGTCGAGATCGGGACGTCGATCAGCCGGTAGCGCCCGGCGAGGGGCACGGCCGGCTTGGCCCGAAGCTTGGTCAGCGGGTACAGGCGGGTTCCTTTTCCACCGCCGAGAATGACGGTGAGGATGGAGGTATCAAGCGGCACAGACATAATGGGAGCACGGGGATAAATGGTGGAGCCATCGAGGCTCCTGCGCGGCAGCGACAGGAGGAGTGCGTGTGCAAGTACCTAAAAAAGAAACCTCTGGGGTATGATGCAACGAGGATTTCGAGGAGTTCCACGATCCAGGTTCTCCGCACTGCTCCGCGACGTCTCAGAAGGGACTCGCGGATGCCCTAACCGGGCGCCTTGCACTCAGTGACGTGTTCCTACCGTTGCTCTCCGTCCCCCAAGCCCTCTGCCTGCTCGGCCTGTCGACGACGAAGGACGCGGGTCCACCAGAGGCCGCCGCCGAGCACAACCACCATGGCCAGCGCTTCGCCCGGCACCGCGTAGGGATGGGCGGCCGTCACCATCGCCTTCACGATGCCGAGGCTGACGACCGTGGCGCCGACCATCGGGATCACGGAGCGGTCGCACCGGACCACCGCCACGTACCCGAGACCGAGAAGTCCCGTCAGGACGACCCCGGACAGGACCCAGGTGCCCAGGCTCGGCGGCCCAGTGGCGCCGGCCGCCACGAATCCGAGGCCGAGCACCGCCCCCGCCGCGGCCCCGCGCCGGGTGCGACCGGCCTTTGTCCAGCGGTGGAGCACCACCGCCCCGAGCAGCAGAGCAACCGTGAGGCCGACGAACAGGGGAACCCGTTCCAGCATCGGATCGAGCCAGGGCACTACCGTGGCGAGGGCGTTGTAGGAGGCCCACGACGGCGACAGGGTGGGCCCGACCGTCCCGACCAGTGTTAAGAGACCGCTTCCGAGGACCCCCAGCCCCACCCCTCCAGCGAGCGAGTGCCCAAAGGGAGAGGGCTCGGCCCCGCCGACCCGCGGGTGCAGGGCGCCGGCAAGCAGTCCTGCGGCTCCTCCCCCGAAGGCGGCGGCCACGAGGGGCCCAATGACGCTAAAGAGGACCTGCGTCAGGTACGGCTGGGCCGTGTCGAGGCCCGCCAAGGTAGAAGGCCACCCGTTGGCGGTGCTCGCCGCCAGCACCACGAACACGGCGCCGGCCACCCCGACGAACGTCCAGGTCCGGAACGATCCCCGCGCCCACCAGACGATGCTGGCGATGAGCCCGGCCACCAGGAAGAACGTCAGCAGGATGGCCGCCACGGTGCTCAGAATTTCTGTGTCCGTCCGGCGGCTTCGGGCGTCTCGCTGCCACGTTTCCGGGACGTGGACCGACCGCGACACGTCGTTCACCTCCGCCCCAGCCAGGTCCAGTGTGATGCGCGCCTGGCCCTGGTCGAGCGGATAGGCCGTCGTGTCCGCGTAGGTGAACGTCCAGTCGCGGCGGTTGGGACGGGCCGTCGGCTCGGCCCCGATGCGCTTGAGGCGAGCCGGATCGAGGGTCGTGCGGGCCCGCAGGGCCGAGTCGGCGAGCGCTCGTGCCTGCGCCTCCGGAAGACTATCGCCCGGTGCAGCCTCCGGCCGCTCGTGAATCACCTCCTGGAGCCCCCAGCGGGGCGCCCAGTGGACCCTGTACTCTTCGGCACGCTCCTCTACGGTAAGGGAATCGGCAAAGGTGTAGAAGCGCACCTGCCACAGGGGAGCCTCCAGGTACGAGCCCATGAGTTGCCGGTAGGCGTCCGGCCCGCCTTCCTGCCACACGAACTTGTCCTCCTGGTCGTTGGGGGACCGCACCGTCGCGGCCATCGTCCACGCCTCCGGATTGCCCCCTGCCGTCCGCAGAGCCGTCCGGGCCGTCTGCGTCGCCTCGGCGCGGGACGCCGTGAGGGGCGTTTCGGGGGTCGTAAAGCGGGTGCCCCCAATCCAGAGGCCGAGCCCCACGAGTCCCGCAACGGTGCACCCTACTGCCACCCGTCGCGAGAGGCCGGACGTGACGGGCACCGTGATCGTCGTAGTGGTCGTCTCGTCGGACGGCGACCAGGAGCGGTTGTAGAAGCGCTCCGCCAACTCGGTCCACGCGCCGGTGCGGAGGCGCCCGTAGAAGACCGCCAGGAGCGGCACGAGCGTCAGCACCACCACCATCACCTGCGAGACCCACGCGCCCGGGGCCTCCGACACGAAGAGGGGCTGGGCAAACCACGCCACGTCGAAGGCGTAGTGGAGCACGATGCCGGGAAGCAGCCCGAAGGCGAGGTACAGCAGCCCAAACCCGATCGACGGGAGGATGAGCTCCACGAGCCGGGCGTAGGCGGGCTGGGCCGGATAGTTGGCGTGCCCGGCCCCAAAGATGACGGCCTGCAGGATCAGGGCGCCGCCGATCCACCACGTGCGTCCGCCGAGCCGGTCGCCGATGAGGGCCGCCCCCGCCAGCGGCACAGCCCGGAACAGGCACTCCTCCCAGAACCCGGCCTGCAGGGAACTGGCGATGGGCGTGAGCCACGGCGCCACGTGGGCCAAAATGTCGGGCTGGAAGAGGACCGAAGACGGATTCCACCAGCCGAGCAGATCCTGCGCGTACAGGTAGAGCGTCACGTCGTAGGCAAAGAAGAGGCCGACGAGCAGATACCCGAGCATCGTCTGGCTCAGGATGGGCACCGAGCCCGCCGCCTCCGGCGACCACACCTTCCACAGGCGCGGATGATCGCCGAAGGCCATCCGCGAGAGGCCTTCCGCCGCCATAAACGAGAGCGTAATGATGAGACCCAGGCCCGCGGCCCCCGCCAGGGCAGTCACCACCTGCTGGAGGATGAAGAGCTGAGGCCCGACGGCGGTGTCGTAGGTCATCCAGGCGAGGGGCAGCTGGTTGAGGCTCGAGAGGAACTGGAGCCCCGCCACGATGCTGCCCCACACGACGGCCATGCGCCACTTCACCGCACTGCGACGAATCAGCCAGTAGAGCCCGTAGAGACACCCGCCCAGAACGTAGAAGAGTCCTACCGCGATGAGCCCCCCCTGAGCGATCGTGGTGTTGGCTGAGCGCATGTTTTCGTAGCGCCGCTGGAACCCCTCCGGCACCTTCACGAGGTGCTTTACCTCACTGAGCTGGTTCCCGCTCACCTCCAGCCGCAGCCGGTACCGGCCATTCTCGCCCAGCTTTTGGTCGGGCCGTTGATAGACGAAAGTGTGGTCCACGCGTCCGCTGGAGCGCTCCTGGCGCGACGTGGACACGAGTTCGTACGCCGAGAGGTCGACGTCCCAGTGCTCCGACGCCCGGGTCACGGCAATTTTGCGGGCCGAATCGGCCGCGAGGGTCGGGCCAGGGGCGTCCTCGGGCCAGCTCTCGGTGAAGCCGTAGGGCGTTCCGCTTGGGGTGAACCGGAGGGTCGTCTCCCGCGCCTCGTCGGGCGCATAGTGGCGCACCGTCCACTGGTACGGCTGGTAGCGCCCCGTCTCGATCATGCGACGGTACGCGTCTCGCCCACCGCCTTCGAGCTCGGCGTAGTTTCGGATCCGCTGGCTTGTCTCGAACGAAGCGGCCTGCGAGAAGCCCTCCGGCCCGAGGCCCAACCCTTTTGCCCGCGTCTGAGCACTGTCCAGGGCCGCGGACCGGCTCATCTGCAGGTCAATGCTCACGATGGGAAAGGCCTTCCCAAAGTAGGTGACGCTGTAGACGATGGCGCCAGCACTGAGAAGGGCGAGAACGATCCAGGTGGACCAGTTTCGGAGCATCGGCGACACGCGTACTAGGAACCGAGAACGACGGCGACCACACCAGCCACGGAAAAATCATCCCCATGATACAAAACCACCGCCGGCCTGTAAACGGGGTCGATGCAGGGCGATCGTATGTTAAAACTCCGGTCGAGCAACAGAGGCTCAGCTGCCTCTGGTCGTGGGGGAGCTGGAGAGAGGGAGAGTGGGGGAGAGGGAGAAGGGGGCGGTTATACCGTTCTCACCTCACAACGTCGTCGTATAGGAAAGACGAATCGCTCTGATGTAGAAAGACGCACGGAGGCTTCAGAAGTCTGCGGCGTCGCATCGAGGCCGAGTGAGGCGGAGCTTTTCGGCCGCCACGCTCGATTATGGCGATCCCTCAGAGACTTCCGAAGTCTTTTCGCCGTCCTGTGCAGGAAGTGACTTGAGAGCGAAACGAATTTGCCCACGAGATCGAGCAATCGTTCCCATACCCCTACAGGGTCTGCTCCGTCTACCGAACGTGGATGATTCGTCCTCGGTCGCGGATCCGGCCATCGACACTCAGCACGTAGAGGTACATGCCGCTCGCTCGCCCTCTCCCCCGAAAGCGGGCCGTGTGTTCCTCCGGGTCGAGCCGCCGATTCAGGAGGACGGACACGCGGCGTCCGAGCAGGTCGTACACCCTCAGGGAGACGTGGGCGGCCTCGTCGAGGGCAAACGTGAGGGTGGTCTGTTCCACGAAGGGGTTGGGTGCGGCGCGGACCCCGTTCTCCGGGGCGATCGAGGACCCGCCGGACTCCTCCTGGCGCGCAAAAAACTTGACACCGCCCCCTTCGCCGCCCGTCATCAGGTCGATCTGGCGGTCCCCGTCGACGTCCGCGAGGGCGGGAGCGGCGAGGAAGCGAAAGGGAAGGGCCAGCGAGTCGGGCGCGCTCTCAAACGCGGCGGACTGGGGCGTGCCGGTGTTTTCGTACACGGAAATCCCCGCATTCGTCCCGAGATACAGGTCCGGCGCGCCGTCGCCATGCCGGTCCGCAAAGGCCGGATGAGTCCGACTCTCCTCGGCCCGGATGTCGCTGTACGTCTCAGTCACCAACGTGAAGTCGGGGGCCTGCGGCGTGCCCTCATTGCGGTAGAACGACACCGTCCCCTCCGCGCTGGACGAGCCCACGAACAGGTCCTGATCCCCGTCGGCGTCGATGTCGACGAGCGCTGGGGTGGCGAAGTTGCCCTGTTGGAGTTCCACGTCGCCGTCGGACACGCGCTCGAATTGAGGGGAGGCGGCCGTTCCGGTGTTGCGGTAAAAGCGCACCGTGCCCGAGAAGGTGCCGAGAAAGAGGTCCGGGTCGTCGTCGGCGTCGATGTCGGCGAACGCCGGGACAAAGTTGAATCCCTGCTCGGCGTCCGGCAGAAGCGGGGCCGGGCGCCGCTCGAACGCGGGGTTGGTCGACGTCCCTACGTGTTCGAAGTGGTGGAGGCGCGCGGAGGGGGTCCCCGGCTCCCGATTGTTGCCCACCACGAGGTCGCGGTCCCCGTCGTCGTCGAGATCCACGAGGGCCGGCACGCTCACCTCGCCCACGTCCAGCGAGGAAAGGAATTGGCGGGTACGGAGAACGTACGCGGGCTGGGCGTCCGTCCCTTCGTTTTGGAGGTAGAGCAGGTTGTCCACCGCACTGCTGCCGGCCCCACTGCCCCCGAGAACGCCCACGAACAGGTCCAGGTCGTCGTCCCCGTCGAGGTCCGCGAGGTGCGGGATGTTGTAGCCGCTCGTTTGCACGGGGTCGGAGGGCGGATACACGTCGGCCACGCGTTCGAGCGACGGCGACTCACAGGAGCCTTTGTTTTCGATCAGGTAGAGACTTTCACTGAAGAAGTCGCCCCAGAGAAAATCGGGGTCGTCGTCGCCCCCGAGGTCCCCCGCGGTAATCGCGTTGGCCCCGTGCCGCCCCGTCGACCCGAACCCCGGAACGGACGAGCCGGGGACGGACGAGCTGCCTCCGCACACGCTCTCCGGCCCCACGCACACGTCCTGGTACGCGTCCGAGACGTTCTGGAAGATCGGACTCGCGTCGTCCCGCGTGCCGGTATGCGCCTGGTAGCGGAGCCGACCGTTCAGGGTGCCGAGCAGCAGGTCGGGCGGGCCGCTGCAGTCGAGCGCCGCCAGGGCGGGGACGTTCTGGCGGTCGGCGGAAATCGCGGTGCTGTCTGCGCGGCGGAGCGGGCCCGCAGCCCGGACGAAGTCGGGCGTCGTCGGGGTCCCCGCATTCCGGTAGAATCGGACGTTGCTGGTGGGCTCCTCGGTCAGAAGGTCGAGGGTCCCGTCGCCGTTGAGGTCGCCAAACCGGAACCAGGCCCCCACGTCCAGCGCCTGAAAGCGGTCGGTGCGCCACTCGAAGGTCGGATCCGTCGACGTGCCGGTGTTCTCAAAGTGGATGAGGCGCCCGCGGCGCTCCTGCAGGAAGAGGTCCAGGTCGCCGTCGTCGTCGAGGTCCACGAGCTGCGGACGCGGGGTGTTCAGGCCGCCCAGGAACGGAACGTCGTACGCGGATCCCGTGGTGTCCCGGACCGGAAACGGCGAGACGCGCTGTTCGAAGGACTGAGCGTGCGCGGGGCCGACGCCGAACAGAAGGCCGACGAGAAGTGCAAATCCAGAGGTGAGGAGAACACGTCGGAAATCCATCGGCAGTCTGATACGTCAACAACATCCTCGCGGGGCCGTGGCCCTCAGTTCGGTTAGCGCTTCGCCGTCCACATCCACACGCCCAAACGCCCACACGCATTCACGGTTGCCAGCGCGTGTTGAGGCCCGCCGGTTCGTTCCCCACCTCGATGATCTTCTGAATCGTGCGGGTCTGGGGGTCGATGACCACCACCGTGCCCACGTCCTCGCCGGACGAGGAGTCGTAGCTCCCATTTGGGTTCGCGTTCGAGATGTAGAGGAGTTGTCCATCCGGGGAGAGGGCGCTGCCGTGCGGGTTGGCGAGTCCCCTGCCCTCAAGGGTCGTAGGGGCGAGGCTCGAGGTATCGAGCGCCGTGACGGTGTTCGTGGCTTTGCTGCCAAAATACAGCGTCGACCCGTCGTCGGACAGCTGCGGGTGCCAGGGCCGCCCGTCGACAG